>JAFAHP010000042.1 GCA_019237175.1 Alphaproteobacteria bacterium | reverse complement strand
GCATTTGTCCTCCCTGAGGCCGTTATTGCGGACAAGACCGCGCCGCGGACGCCAGCATTGCCCCTCCGGCCGGCTTGCGCAACGGTATAGCCTGCACCGCGCCCGAGCGAAGCGGTCGCGTCTCGAACGCACCGCACCGCCATAGGGAACACATGCACGGGGCTCGCCGAATTTTGGGTTCGCGCGTTACCAAACCGTTTTGTGCCAGCGAAGCTGCCGTCTGGTCGTCTGGTTCATACCCAGCCGATCGCCCAGAAGCTGGGCCGGGCGTAAAACGCATCGGGAGCCTCACCGATCCGGCAGGAGCCGGTGCCGGGAAGAGCCGGAGACCGGCATGCACCCTCCCCGGGCGATCCGGCGCCGGCAATCGCCGGCCCGGCGGGTTTTTGCGCTTTCGTGGTGCCGCTCGGTGTCGCTACGATGTCGGCTCCGGATAGCCGTTCGCGCCAATCCCACCCGAAGAGGAGACGCAAAATGCCACGTATATTGACCCCCGCCACTCACAGCCAGGAAACGCTGCAGATCGCCTACGATCTGCTGTCACCCGGCTGGGAATTGGTGATGGCCCCGCATGGCCGACCCGAATTCTGGGACATCTTGAAGGATACCGAATACTATATCGGCGGTGGCCAGTTCAAGCATGGCCCGGAATTTTACGAGAAAGCGCCAAAGCTGCGCATCGTCCAGACCTTGAGTGCCGGCTACAACACCTATGATCTCGAGGCAGCGCGCGCGGCCGGGGTGCCGATTTGCAACAATGGCGGTGCCAATTCGACCGCGGTCGCCGAACACGCGATGATGCTGATGCTCGCGGTCAGCCGCAAACTGATCTGGCAGCATGAGGGCGTCGCCTCCGGGCGCTGGCGCGGCAACGATTTCAACGCGACCAAGCTCTACGAACTCGAAGACAAGACCCTCGGCATCGTCGGTCTTGGCAACATCGGCAGAAAAGTCGCGCGTCGAGCCCGTGCCTTCGACATGCACATCAAATATTACGACATCAACCGATTGACCACCGACCACGAGGACGCACTCGGTGTCCGGTTTGCGCTGTTCACCGAATTGCTGAAAACTTCCGACATTGTGACATTACACGTGCCGCTCGACAGATCGACGCACAATCTGATCGGTGAACGTGAGCTTTCGCTGATGAAACCGACGGCGATCCTGATCAACACCTGCCGGGGTCCGGTCGTCGATGAAAAAGCGCTCTACAACGCTCTGCGCGACGAAAAGATCCTGGGTGCCGGGCTCGACGTCATGGTCGAAGAGCCGCCCAAACCCGATCACGAGCTGTTCACGTTGAAAAACATCGTCTTCAGCCCACACGGCGCCGGGCCGACTTGGGACAATCATTGGAAGCGGTGGCGCAATGCCTTCGACAATTTCGAGCGCGTCGCCCGCGGGCAAAAGCCGTTCTGGATCGTTCCCGAACTGCGGTAGAAAAAGAAAAGCCTCAACGCTGAAGACGCCGAGCCCCCGGGTTACGCTAGCGATGGCCGGTCGGCGCTTAAGCCCGGGGGGCAGAGGCCGCGAAGGATTAACCCCCGGGTTACGCTGGCGACGGGCCTTCCGCGAGTGAGGCCGGGGGCTCCTCGGCGTCATCCGCGAAACCTCCGCGCCCTCTGCGTTAAAGAAATCGATTTTTGGGAGGAGGCGGCGATGCGGACAAATAGCCGTTTGCCGAGCTTCGCAGTGGTCGTCGCGTTGCTGGCCCTGATATCCGGTCCCGTCAGTGCGCAGCAGCAAAGTGACGCCGCCGCGATCAAGATCGGCGCCAAGGACATCGGCGGTGTTGTTTCGAGCCCGCACGGGCGCGAGGCTGGGGTCTGGGTCATTGCCGAGACGACCGAATTGCCGACGCGGTTCGCGCGCATCGTCGTCACTGACGACCGCGGACGCTACCTCGTTCCCGATCTGCCGCAAGCCGACTATCAGATATGGGTGCGCGGCTACGGGCTTGTGGATTCCCCCAAGATGCGGGCAAAGCCGGGTCAGCGGCTCGACCTTGGAGCCGCGCCGGCGCCCAATGACGCCGATGCGGCACATTTTTACCCGGCGATTTTCTGGTACTCGCTGCTGCCGATCCCGGATAAGAGCCAATTCGGCGGCGAGAACGGCATTCCCGCCAACGTTACCCAGCAGGATTGGCTGACGATCATCAAGAACCGCGCTTGCGTCGGGTGTCACCAGCTGGGTCAGGAGTCGACGCGCACAATCCCTGCCGCCTTCTCGGACGAGAAGACGAGTGCCGATGCCTGGATGCGTCGCGTGCAATCGGGGCAGTCGGGGCCGTTTATGGTCACTCCCCTCGCCGGGCAATTGGGCGGGGCACCCTTCAAGTATTTCGCCGAATGGACCGACCAGATCGCTGCCGGCGAATTGCCGCGCGAGAAGCCGCCGCGGCCGCAGGGCGTCGAGCACAATCTTGTGATTACCGAATGGGATTGGGGCCGGCGCGACAAATATCTGTACGACCTGATCTCGACGGACAAGCGCCAGCCGACCGTCAACGCGCACGGCAG
>JAFAHP010000659.1 GCA_019237175.1 Alphaproteobacteria bacterium | reverse complement strand
GTGATGCCGAGCAGCTCGATCCGGCCGATGCGTTGCTCGCGCAATTGGCGCTAGTACCTCGTTGCGTAAGTTGGCGTATGTGGGCATCCAACATTATGTAATCTCACTCCCGCGCAAGCGGGAATCTAGGGCGGTGTCGGGAGCGTTGGCCCTGGGTACCCACTTTCGCGAGCATGACGAGAGGTTGGGAGTCACGCACGCTTACTTTTGCAGCTCGGTACTAGAGCCGGCAAAGTGGGGATCGAAGAGGCGGTAAAAGCGTAGCATCAACGGCACACCGCATTCGGCGACCACTGCGGCGCCGTGACGGCTCGCCCACCCCGCGGTCGCGACAGATCGACATCGACAATGGCCTCGAGGCGGGCTTCGGGATGGCGCGCTATGTTGGCCGCGTGAATGGTCTCGATGCGGCCGGCGCCAAACTGGCAGAAGCTGATCATCGGGTGGGCTTCGGGTAATGTCCGGTATGGACGATACGACAAGGGGAGGTCCGACGTGAGCGGAAAGAGGCCGAGGGTCAGCGAGGCGGAGGCGACTGCAGGGAACGGGATCCTCGATCGTCGCTGCTTTTTGGCAGCGGGGTCTCTTGGGAGTGCCGCGGCGCTGGTGCCGCTTCCGGTCGCCGCCGCGGACGGGCTCGCGGTCGAACCGTGGATGACGGAGCCGGGTTCACCCTTTGTCGGGTACGGACAGCCCTCGAAATTTGAGGCGAAGGTCGTGCGCACCTTCGCCTCGGCACCGGGGACGACCGGCACCGGCTCGTCGCGAAGCCCGCTGCACCAGCTCGACGGCGCGATTACGCCGAACGGCCTCCATTTCGAGCGCCATCATGACGGCATACCGGATATCGATCCGGATGCCCATCGGCTGTTGATCCACGGTCTTGTCAATCGACCGCTCGTCTTCACTCTGGAAACGCTTGCACGCTATCCGATGGAGACGCGCATTGCCTTTATCGAATGCGCCGGCAACAGTGGATCGCTTTACCAAAAGGAACCCGCATCTTTAGGCGCGCAGGCGCTGCACGGCCTCGTCTCGTGCGCCGAGTGGACCGGCGTCCGTCTGGCGATCCTGCTCGACGAGGCGGGGGTGGATCCGCGGGCCCAGTGGCTTCTCGCGGAGGGGGCCGACGCCGCATCGATGAGCCGCAGCATCCCGATGGCAAAGGCGATGGATGACGCAATGCTGGCCCTCTACCAGAATGGCGAGCGTGTGCGGCCGTCAAACGGCTATCCGCTGCGGTTGCTGCTACCCGGTTACGAAGGAAATATGAATGTCAAATGGCTGCGCCGCCTCAAGGCGACCGAGCAGCCGACCATGACCAAGGACGAGACCTCGAAATATACGATCCTGTTGCCCAGCGGTAAGTCGCTGCAGTTCGTTTTCCCGATGCAGGCCAAATCGGTGATCACCCGCCCGTCGCCGGGAACGAGCCTGAAGGGCAGGGGCCTTTACGAGATTTCGGGGCTCGCCTGGTCGGGCAATGGCAAGATCACGCGTGTCGAGGTCTCGGCGGACGCTGGCAAGAGCTGGGCGCCGGCGGCATTGCAGGAGCCGGTCCTGGCGAAGGCATTGACCCGGTTTCGCATCCCGTGGCGCTGGGACGGCGGACTGACGGTCCTGCAAAGCCGTGCTACCGATAACACAGGCTATGTCCAACCAACGCGCGAGGCGCTGGTCGCCGAGCGGGGCACAAAGGCGCTTTACCATTTCAACGGCATCGCCAGCTGGGCAGTCGACGAACATGGCGAATTGCGGCATGTCTATGGCTAGTACAGTGTCTTGGGATCTGCGGTATTTTCGCCAGCATCGCCTCAACCGATTTTTCGAGCGCGTATGTAGATTACGCTACATTGTCACACCGGCCCACGGGTCCGCGCTTTGCGCGGCCCGAGGACAGGCTCAGGCCGGTGCCCATGTTGGCCATGGGTCCCGGCCTTCGCCGGGAAGACGAGTACCGTGTGTATCAAATTTTCGACGGTGGGCTCTTTTCACGCCGGTTGCGGTTTCGGCTTTGCTGTCGGCGCTGGCGGCGACGGCGCGGGCCGAGGGGCCAGAACTCGGCCTGCATGTCGGCCCGGCAGAAATCGCCCCCTGGGACATCAGCATCGGGCCGGACGGCGCGGGTCTGCCGCCGGGCAGCGGCACCCCGCAGCAGGGCGAGAAGGTGTATGCGGCCAAGTGTGTCGGCTGCCACGGCGAACGTGGCGCCGGCAAGCCCAACGATCAACTGGTCGGCGGGATCGGGAGTCTGACTGGTGGCCAAGCTGCGGTAAAGACGGTCGGCAGCTTCTGGCCCTTTGCCACGACCTTGTTCGACTACGTGCGCCGTGCCATGCCGGTGAACGCGCCCAAATCGCTTAGCGATGACGAAGTCTATGCGGTCGCTGCCTACATCCTGCAACTCAACGGCAT
>JAFAHP010000483.1 GCA_019237175.1 Alphaproteobacteria bacterium | reverse complement strand
CTTTTCGGCAATGGATTTTATGCCGCCGCCAAGCGCAAGAGGGAGGCAAGCGACCCGAGTTTCAACCCCGCGCTGAAGGTGTCGACGCGCGATCTCGGCGATGCCGTCGAGATCCGCGTCCGCGACAACGGCATCGGCATCCCTCCCGAGATCAAGGACAAGCTCTTCCAACCGTTCTTCACGACCAAGCCGAGCGGCGAGGGGACCGGCCTTGGCCTGTCGATCAGCTATGACATCGTTACCCAACAGCATGGCGGCAGGATCACTGTCGATAGCCGGCCCGGCGAGTTTACCGAGTTCACTATTCGACTGCCGCGTGATTACCGGGCAACGACGGCAGAGGCAGCATCATGAGAAGTATTTTGGTCGTCGACGACGAACCCGATATCGCCGATCTGTTTCGCCAGCCCTTTCGCCGAGAAACACGCCAGGGAACCTATGTGATGCATTTCGCCGCCTCGGGCAAGGAGGCTTTGGATCGGCTCGCGGAGCAAATTCAGCCCACGCTGATGGCGGTTCTTTCGGACATCAATATGCCGGGCATGGACGGCTTGCAGTTGCTCGGCGAAAATCAAGCAACGCTGCCCGGATCTGCCCGTGCCGATGGTGACCGCCTATGGCGCCGACGAGCGAAGACGCCATGCCCGTGACGATGAGATCAAAGCTCGGCGGCAATGATGCTGCGTTATTCGTTGGACCGTCCGGAGCAGGCCGCACGCATCGAAAAAGCCATAAGGACCGTGTTGCACAACCGCGTGCCGACCGGCGACATCTGGCAAGAGGGCTGCCGGCGCGTCGGCACCCGCGAAATGGGCGATGCCGTGCTGAGGGCCTTATAGCGCTCCGAAGAAGGATGGACCATCCGCTAAAGACCACCAGATCGAGATGCTTGCCGTGGGCGGCGACATCGATGGGCGATGCAGCATTCCTGAGAGCTCAACTCGAAATGAATCTCGTGAGATCAAAAGCTTATTCGTCATTCCCGCGAAAGCGGGAACCCAGGGCGGCAAGGCTGCAGCGGTGGCCCTGGACCCCCGCTTCCCGCGCGGGCGACGATATCCTATTGATGAGATTCCCTCCATTTCGGGTCGGACACTGAAGAAACAAATTCCTCGAAGGAGGTACAGTCATGACCACGGTTGCCGAACAATTTGCCGAGATCCTTGCCGTTGCCGGAATCAAACGGGTTTACGGCATTGTCGGCGACAGTCTCAACGGACTGACGGATGCCATTCGTAAGCAGGGCAAGATCGAGTGGCTCCACATCCGCCACGAAGAAGTGGCGGCCTTCGCGGCCGGCGCTGAGGCGCATTTGACCGGCGAACTTGCCGTGTGCGCCGGCAGCTGCGGCCCCGGCAACCTGCATCTGATCAATGGGCTGTTCGACTGCCACCGCTCGCGTGTGCCGGTGTTGGCGATTGCCGCCCACATCCCCTCCGCCGAGATCGGCTCGGGCTATTTTCAGGAAACCCATCCCGAGAGTCTGTTTCGAGAGTGCAGCCATTACTGCGAGCTGGTTTCGGGACCGAACCAGATGCCGCGGGCACTCGAACTGGCCATCCGCGCGGCGATCGGCAAGCGCGGCGTGTCGGTGGTGGCTATTCCGGGCGATGTCGCATTGCGGCCGGCTGGCGACGCGCCGCCGCCGAAAGCCGTCGCTTTATTGCCGACGCGACCGGTGGTGACGCCCGAGCGGCATGATCTTGAGCGCCTCGCCGCGCTTCTGAACAGCGGCAGCCGCGTCACAATCCTGTGCGGCTCCGGGTGTGCCGGCGCGCATAATGAGCTTTTGGCACTCGGCGAGCGTCTGAAAGCGCCGATGGTGCACGCGCTGCGCGGCAAAGAGCATGTCGAATGGGACAACCCCTACGACGTCGGCATGACTGGATTGATCGGATTTTCGTCCGGCTACTACGCGATGCTCGATTGCGACGTGCTGCTGATGCTCGGCACCGATTTTCCCTATCGGCAATTCTATCCTCAGGGAGCGGGCGTTCGCATTGCTCAGGTCGATTACCGG
>JAFAHP010000285.1 GCA_019237175.1 Alphaproteobacteria bacterium | reverse complement strand
TTGCCTCAAGGCCGAGCCGACCGCCGCCGAGCCAGAACAACAGAATCGGAATGATGGGCGGAAGGGATCAGCCGTTGAGCGGCCTGAGGCCGCCGCAGCGTACTTTTTGCATGAACCAAAGGTTGCAGGAGGCACATGATTACAACCGTAACATAAGTGTGCGGGACAATTAAGGCTGTAAACCTAATCGGGATCAGCCGTATTTTTCCTTCGATTTTTAACCTTGTGTGAGCCGCCTCACACATCCGCCCACAATGCGATGGTATCGGTCTCAAAACCGTCAGGAGACCGTCATGATCGCAAAGACGCCAGTGCCTCTCCGGTGGAGCGAAAAGGCCGAGGCGGCGCAGGTGTGCACCCTGGCTCTACTCGAGCGAGAACCGCAGAGCGCAACTGCCCGCCCCATTGACGTCGCCCCGCCGATCGCCCGATCCGGCTTGTGGCCGGCCCTTCCGACGCGGCTGGCCGAGTGGTTCCGGTTGGTTAAGATCGGAAATAACATGGGACGGTAATTGGCTGAGCGGGTATCATGATCAGCGATTAACTGTCTCGCCAGACATGACGGCTGCGGCAGCGGTTCTTCCGCGTATCGCGCCCGTCCCGGCGACACAACCCGCCCGCGGACCAACCCGGTCGCGCGGGTCGCGCAAATGTGTGGGGGACTGTCATGATCGGATCGACCTATCAAGAAAAGCGCTGGATATTCGAACGGCATTTTCTGCTTGGCAAGTTGAGCAGTCGTGAAATCGATGCGCTGTTGCACTATTCGCGCGTCGAACATTATCCCGCCGGCTGTGAAATCTACCCCAAGGGTTCTCCTGGAACGAGCCTGATGGCGGTGTTGCGGGGAACTGCAAAGATGAGTTCGGTTTCGCCGGAAGGAAAAGAAATCGTCTTCAACATCATCCATCCCGGCGAGATATTTGGTGAGATCGCCGTCCTCGACGGTGGCGAACGCTCCGCCGACGCCATCGCTATGCACGATTGCGAGCTCCTGGTGCTAAATCGTCGTGATTTTATGCCGGTGCTGGAAAACCATGCCGATATCTGTCTCGGGCTGATTAGAATCTTGTGCCAACGGCTGCGGCGGACCAGCGAGCAGGTCGAGGACGTGCTGTTTCGTCATCTCGAATCGCGTCTCGCAAAACAATTGCTACAGCTCTCGGAGCAGTCCGGTGAGGGCCGCGAACTCCATCTGTCGCAGAGCCAGCTCGGCACTATGGTCGGAGGGACGCGCGAGAGCGTCAACAAGCTGTTGCAGACCTGGCAGCGAGCGGGCTGGATCGACCTCGCCAAAGGAACGATCATCATTCGTGACCGGGCCGCGATTGAGCGACTGGTTTAACACTGTGTGACCGCCGGACCACAGAGATCCGTTTTCGGATCGCTGCCGGCACCCCCATATGGGCATCGTCAGCGCCGTTGTGGAACTTGCCGATGCCGCTCGCCGCCCCGCGGCCCGAAACCTGGATCAGGGCGACCCCCGCGGGGCTCTATTGCGAGCCAGGTGATTTTCATATCGACCCCTCGCGGCCCGTGCCGCGCGCGGTGATCACGCACGGCCACGGCGATCATGCGCGCCCCGGCAACGGCGAGGTGTTGGCGACGCCGGAAACGATCGCGATCATGCAGGCGCGCTACGGCGATGGTGCGGGTGCCAATCTGCAGCCGCTCTCCTATAACGAGACCCTGACGGTGGGCGAGGTCGGGGTTCGGTTGATGCCGGCGGGTCACGTGCTGGGCAGCGCTCAGGTTGTGCTCGATTACGGCGCGAGCCGGGTGGTTGTCTCCGGCGACTACAAGCGCCGCCCCGATCCGACCTGTCTGCCGTTCGAACCGGTCAATTGCGATCTCTTCATTACCGAGGCGACGTTCGGCCTGCCGGTGTTCCGTCATCCTCCCGACGACCGGGAAATCGACAAGCTGCTGCATTCGCTTAGTCTGTTTCCCGACCGTTGCCATCTCGTCGGGGTCTACGCGCTCGGAAAGTGTCAGCGCCTCTTGGCGCTGCTGCGCCGCGCCGGCTACGAGGCGCCGGTCTATCTGCACGGCGGGCTGCTCGGGTTGACCGCGCTCTACGAGCGGCTGGGTGTAGCGCTCGGGCCGGTGTTACCCGCAACCGGCGTGCCGCGCGAAGCGCTGAAGGGGCGGATCGTGCTCGCCCCCCCGAGCGCCGCCGCAGAACCGTGGTCGCGGCGCCTGCCGGACCCGCTCGTCGCGCAGGCCTCGGGCTGGATGCGGGTGCGCCAGCGCGCCAAGGCGAGCGGGGTCGAGTTGCCGCTGGTGATCTCCGACCATGCCGACTGGGACGAGTTGACGCAGACCCTCGATGATGTCGGGGCCAACGAGGTCTGGGTGACGCATGGCCGCGAGGAGGCGCTTGTCTATTACGCGACAAAGAAGGGCTATCGCGCCCGCGCGTTGGCCTTGACCGGCTTCGAGGAAGATGAGTGAACCGGTTTGCCGCCCTCCTTGAAGCATTGCTGCTGACCCCGTCGCGCAACGGCAAATTGCGCTTGATGCAGGAATATTTCCGCAGCCAACCCGATCCCGAGCGCGGCTGGGCCTTGGCGGCGCTAACCGGCGAACTGTCCTTTGCCGAAGCCAAGCCAAATCAAGTTCGCACATTGGCCGCCGAGCGGATCGATCCAGAACTTCTCGGGTGGTCATATGATTTTGTCGGCGATCTTGCCGAAACCGTGTCATTGATCTGGCCGGCCGCGCCTGCCACACCGGCTGTGGTGCCGCTGCCGAGCCTGACAGAGATCGTCGAGACTCTGCGCTGCGCCAGCCGCACCGAAGTCGCACGGCTGTTGGCGCCCTGGCTCGATGCGCTCGATGCGAGCGGGCGCTGGGCTCTGATCAAACTGGTTACCGGCAGCCTGCGCATCGGCGTTTCGGCCCGGCTCGCCAAGTTGGCACTTGCCGAGTGGAGCGGTGTTGCCCTCGATCGGATCGAGGAGGTCTGGCACGGCTTGTCGCCGCCCTATCAGCCGTTGTTCGATTGGCTCGAAAGCCGTCAACCGGCGCCCGACATCGGCGACCTGCCGACCTTTTCGCCGCTGATGCTAGCCCAGCCCCTCGAAGACGACGATCTCACAAGCCTCGATCCTCGGGATTACCTGGCTGAATGGAAATGGGATGGAATTCGCGTGCAACTCGTTGCCCGCGATGGGGAAAAGCGGCTTTATTCGCGTTCGGGTGACGACATCGGGCCGGCCTTCCCCGACATCCTGGCGGCGATGCCCGAGAGGGTGACGCTCGATGGTGAGCTGTTGGTGGCGCGCGGCGGCGAGGTGGCGCCCTTCAACGACCTGCAGCAGCGCCTGAACCGCAAGACCGCCGATGCCAGGATGCTGCGCGATTACCCGGCGGCGGTGCGGCTCTATGACATCCTGCGCGAAGGCAGCGAAGATTTGCGCGGGCTGCCGTTCGCCGAGCGGCGTCGACGGCTCGAAGCCTGGCATCAGGCAGACGGGCCGCGCCCCGCTCTTGACCTGTCGCCGTTGATATCGTTTGCGAGCTGGGAGGAACTGCGCCAGTTGCGCGATGCGGCACGCGAGCGCGGTATTGAAGGACTGATGCTGAAGCGTGCGGACTCGCCCTATGTCGCCGGCCGGCCGAAAGGCCCATGGTTTAAATGGAAGCGCCACGCTCTGACCATCGACGCGGTGCTGATGTATGCCCAGCGTGGTCACGGCAAACGTTCATCGTTTTATTCCGACTATACTTTCGGGGCATGGGCCGGCGATACCTTGATCCCGGTCGGCAAGGCGTATTCCGGCTTTACTGACGAAGAGTTGCGCCTGCTCGACCGCTGGGTACGCAACAACACCGTGCAGCGCTACGGACCGGTACGCGAGGTGACGCCAGCCATCGTCCTCGAGATCGCATTCGACAGCGTGCATCGGTCGACCCGCCACCGGTCGGGTGTGGCGATGCGCTTCCCGCGGATCCATCGCATCCGCTGGGACAAGCCTTGCCACGAAGCCGACACCCTCGAGGCGCTCGAAAAGCTGCTGACGTAGCGCAAGCAGGCGGGCGACGCTCGGCTTGCGCATCGTAAGATCCCATCATTCGCCTGCAGGCCGTCGGGCGATCGGACTGAGTTGAGCGAGCCTTCCAAACTCTACGACCGCAATTTCGTGCTCTGGACCGAGGCGCAGGCGGCCTATTGGGACGCGAAGGAGTCGAGCCTGCCTCTCGATTGGAGAACCTCGCCGAGGAGTCAAAAGCAGGATCCGACAGGCAGGAGCTGAGATCGCAAATCCGTCGTATCTTTCGTCAACTCATCAAGCTGGAAGCCTCACCCGCCGTCGACCCGCGAACTGGGTGGCGCGCGACGATCCGCGACGCCCGCGCCGAAATCGCAGGCTGCTGGAAATCAGTCCGAGCCTCCACCGCGATGTCGAAGGGGCGATTAAAAAAACAGGGTGTTACAGCCGTGGACCCCGACAGCCGATGATCTGGAGGGCTATGGAGAATCCACCCCCAAAATCACGGCGCGGCTCGACAAAAGGCAGGCTTACGGCGGAGCGGGTGCTCGGCGACTGGTTTCCCGACCTGCCGGGCTGAACAAACGCTGGCCAGCTTAGGTTTGGGCGCCACCGGCGGCCTTCGCCGGGCGGCCGTGAATGTGGACATAGCGCCCGCCGGCTTCCTCGAGGATGCGCGTGGCGGTCAATTCGCGGTCGGGATCGTCGCACCGTACCCACAACAGCGCTGCCCCGGCCTTGAGCGCCGCTTGAAAGTCCGCGCGATGCCGCGGCGCCGTAAAATCGTCGAACAATTCTTTTAGCGCCGCCCCGCCCAGCCCGGCGCCGACCAGCGCCGCCAGCGCCACGGCAACCGGCCCTCCCGACAGCACGATGAACCCGGCGAGGGTCAAGGGCGCGATATAGTTGATTTCGTCGCTGAGCCCGGGCGGCACCAGCGCGGGTTTGTCAACGATGGGTTCGCCCGCCGCCGCCAGCGAATCGTGCGAGGCCAGCACCGACAAGTCGCTTTGAGCAAACCCGGCGGCGAGCAGGTCGGAGACCGCACGATGAAAATGGGCGCGGTCGGAAAACGAGGCCACCGCCTCGCGAACCACCGGAAACGACGACGACGCCTCGCTCATCCCGATCCTGTCTCTCCTGTCCCGCCGCCCGACATGTTACCGTCGAACGATCGCCTCTGTCCTGATTCTCGCGCGCCGCCGATGACCGCTCCCATCCGCTCCGACCCCGGTACCGCCGTAGCCGCGGCTTCCCCGGTGATGGCGCAGTATTTCGAGATCAAAGCGGCCAATCCCGGCTGCCTGTTGTTCTTCCGCATGGGTGATTTTTTTGAATTGTTCTTTGACGACGCGATCGCCGCGGCGCAGGCGCTCGATATCGCGCTGACCAAACGCGGGCGCCACGACGGCGCCGATATCCCGATGTGCGGTGTGCCGGTCCACGCCGCCGAAAACTATCTCGCCCGCCTGATTCGCGCCGGCTTCAAGGTCGCGATCTGCGAGCAGATCGAGGAACCGGACGAAGCCAAAAGGCGCGGCGCCAGGGGGCCGATGCGCCGCGCGGTGGTTCGCGTGGTCACCGCCGGCACCTTGACGGAAGACGGATTGCTCGACGCGCGCCGCCACAACTACCTCGCCGGACTGGCTGAGGCCGCCGGAGGGATGGGTCTGGCCTGGCTCGACCTGTCCACCGGCACGTTTGCATTGGCGCCGACCAGCGAGCCGGCCCTACCCGGCGATCTCACTCGGATCGCGCCCGGCGAGATTGTGCTGTCCGAGCGCATGCTCGCGCGCCCCGCTATCTTCGCCATGCTGACCGATTGGAAGTCGGTGCTGACGCCGTTGCCCACCGCCCGGTTCGACAGTGAAGCAGCGCGCCGACGGCTCGAAGGTTTCTATGGAGTGGGTGCGCTCGATGGCTTCGGCAGTTTCAGCCGAGCCGAGATCGCCGCCGCCGGGGCGTTGGTCGAGTACGTGGGCCTGACCCAGCAAGGAAATGCGCCGCACCTCGAACCGCCGCGGCGGGTAAAGCCCGAATCGGTGATGCACATCGACGCGGCGACGCGGCGCAATCTCGAACTAATAACCGCCGCTTCCGGCGAACGCCGCGGCAGCCTGTTGGCGACTGTGGACCGCACCTTGACCGCCGCCGGCGCCCGGCTGCTGGCCGACCATCTCGCAGCGCCACTGACCGAGCTGCGGGTCATCAATGCGCGCCTCGATGCGATCGGCTTTTTGATCGATCACGCGGAGCTGCGCGCGGGGTTGCGCGAGCGGCTGCGCCATTGCCCCGATATCGAGCGGGCATTAACAAGGCTCAGCTTGGGGCGAAGCGGCCCGCGCGACCTGGCGGCGTTGCGCCACTCGCTTGGCGAAACCGCGGCAGTTCGGGGCATGCTGGCCGAACCGCGCTTTTTGCCGTTGCCGGAGCTCCTGACCACCGCCCGCATCGGGCTCGGCGAGCACGGGATGCTGGTGGAGCGGCTCGCGCAAGCTTTGGCCGAGGAATTGCCGCTTCTTGCCCGCGACGGTTCTTTTATCGCCACCGGATACTCCGGCGAACTCGACGAATGGCGGCAGCTGCGCGACGAAAGCCGCCGCATGATCGCAGCGCTCCAAGCAAAGTATGCGGCCGAGACCGGCGTCGCTACGCTGAAGATCCGTCACAACAACGTGCTTGGCTATTATGTAGAGGTGTCGGCCAACCACTCCGCCAAGCTCGGCACGGAATTTATCCACCGGCAGACAATGGCCGGAGCCCAGCGTTTTACAACCCCCGAGCTCGCTCAGCTTGAAACCAGGATCGCCAACGCTGCCGAGCGCGCGCTCGCTGTGGAGTTGCGGATTTACGACGAGCTGGTCGGCGAGATCATGGCCCACCGGGGTGAGATAGCCGAGGCCGCTGCCGCGGTTGCCCGGCTCGATGTTGCGGCGGCCTTGGCTGAGCGCGCCGCCGATGGCGGCTGGGTGCGGCCGCTTGTCGAAAACGACATCGCCTTTGAAATATTGGGCGGTCGCCATCCGACGGTCGAGGCCGGGCTCGCGGCAGCGAGTACGGGCAGCTTTGTCGCCAACGACTGCGTTCTCGGCGACGAGCGCATCTGGCTCGTGACCGGCCCCAACATGGCGGGCAAGAGCACCTTTTTGCGACAGAACGCGCTGATCGCGATCATGGCACAGATGGGCTCGTATGTGCCGGCGCGCGCGGCGCGCATCGGCGTCGTCGACCGGCTGTTCAGCCGTGTGGGCGCCGCCGACGATCTGGCGCGCGGGCGGTCGACCTTTATGGTCGAGATGGTTGAGACCGCGGCGATCCTAAACCAGGCCGGCCCGTCGTCCTTGGTGATTCTCGACGAGATCGGTCGAGGCACGTCGACTTTTGACGGGCTGTCGATCGCCTGGGCTACGCTTGAGCATCTCCACGAGGTCGACCGCTGCCGCACGCTGTTTGCCACCCACTACCACGAGCTGACGGCACTCGCGGCGAAATTGCCGGCGCTCGCCTGCCACACGATGCGGGTTAAAGAGTGGAAGGGTGAGGTCGTCTTTCTGCACGAGGTCGGTCCCGGTACCGCCGACCGCTCCTACGGCATCCACGTCGCCAAGCTCGCGGGTCTGCCGAAATCGGTCACCACCCGCGCCGAGGAGGTGCTCGAGGTGCTCGAAAAGGGCGAGCAGGGTGGCGCGCTCGCCCGTCTGGTGGATGATTTGCCCTTGTTCCGCGCCGCCCGCCGCGATCGGAATCCGGCTCAGGCCGCACCGGAGCCCGCCACCGAAGCGGTGCTGCGCGAAACCAGGCCCGACGATCTGACGCCGCGCGAGGCTCTCGATCTCGTCTACCGCCTGAAAGCGCTGGTAGCGGGCTGATTGAGCCCCGATCAAGACGATGTTCCGGACACCACCATTGGGTGGTCTTCTGGGAGCTGGTTTTGCCTATATCATCGCTGTGAGAGCGGAGTTTGATGAACACCTTGAACAGTCGTTGCCACCCGGTTATCTGCCGGCCGCAGGGCGGGCGACTGAGCGGTGCATGGCCGCGCGTGCGGCGGGGCTGATGTGTTCGAGCGGCTTCTGATCGCCAATCGCGGGGAAATCGCCTGCCGCATCATCCGCACGGCGCGGCGGCTGAGCATCGCAACGATTGCGATCTATTCGGATGCCGACCGGCGCGCGATGCATGTCGAGCTTGCAGATGAAGCGTGGCCGGTCGGTCCCGCTCCGCCCGGCGAAAGTTATCTGAATATCGATGCAATACTAGCTGCGGCTCAGGCAAGTGGTGCGGAGGCTGTGCATCCGGGTTACGGGTTTTTGTCGGAAAATTCCGATTTCGCCGAAACCTGCGAGCAGGCTGGGCTGGTCTTCATCGGTCCCTCCGCTGCTGCCATTCGCGCGATGGGCTCAAAGGCCGCGGCAAAGTCGCTGATGGGTCGTGCCGGGGTACCCGTGGTGCCCGGCTATCATGGCGACGATCAGGATCCCGACACTCTCGGTCAAGAGGCGCAACGACTCGGCTTTCCAGTGCTGATCAAGGCGTCGGCCGGCGGCGGCGGTCGCGGCATGCGGATCGTGCACAACGCCGCGGGGTTCGCAAGCGCCCTGGCATCGGCCCGTCGCGAGGCATTGAGCGCCTTTGGCGAAGATCGGATGCTGATCGAAAAATATTTGGAGCGACCGCGACACATCGAAGTTCAGATCTTCGCCGACCGTCATGGCAACATCGTGCACATCTTCGATCGCGACTGCTCGATCCAGCGGCGTCATCAGAAAGTCATCGAAGAAGCGCCAGCTCCGGGGGTTGATCAGCAACGGCGCGGCGCAATGAGGAAAGCGGCGGTCACCGCGGCGCGGGCGATCGGCTATGTCGGGGCGGGGACGGTGGAATTCATCGTGCCTCCCGACGCTTCCGAAGCCTTCTACTTTATAGAGATGAACACGCGGCTACAGGTCGAACACACCGTCACCGAGGCGGTAACCGGGCTCGATCTTGTCGAATGGCAGTTGCGGGCAGCAGCCGGGGAGAAATTGCCGGTCCGGCAACCGGAGTTGACGCTGAGCGGCCACGCGATCGAAGCACGGCTTTATGCCGAAGACCCCGAGCAAGGTTTCCTACCGCAAATCGGCACGCTCGATCGCCTACATTTCCCATCGCCAGAGTTGGCGCGAGTGGAGACCGGGGTGCGGGAAGGCGATGGCGTGAGCCCCTATTACGACCCGATGATCGCCAAGATCATCGTTTGGGGTGACGACCGTTCTGCCGCGGTGAGCCGGTTGCAGCGAGCGCTCGGAGAGACGGCGGTTCTCGGTCTGCGCACAAATCTGGCCTTTCTCGCGCGGGTCGCCCGCCATCCCGACTTTGTCGGGGGGACCGTCGATACCGATTTTGTCGAGCGCAACCGCAACATCGCGATCCCTGGCGAGCGGCCGGTTCCCGATGCGGCGTGTGCCGCAGCAGCACTATACCGGTTGTCGCGCCGCGAAGCGGTGGCTGCGGCGAGCGCCGCCAGTTCCCCCGATCCGTTTTCGCCTTGGGCCAGAAGCGACGGTTGGCGTCTCGGCGAGAAAGCCGCTTGGAGCATGACCCTTCGTTGTGGGGTCGAAGATTATCAGATCGAAATCACGCGACGCGATGGCGAAAGAGCGTTGAAATTCGGTGATCGCCACCTCACGGCTGCGCTTGAAATGCGAGCCGATGGCCTCGGGGATTTGACGCTCGACGGCGTCAAACGGCGTGTTCGCGTGCTCGACGACAAACGAGTGACCGCGGTTTTTTTCGACGGCGAGAGCTGGCCGTTTGAAGAAGTCGACACGCTGGCGCCGAGCATCGGCGAGGACTTGATTGCCGGAAAACTGACCGCACCGATGCCGGGCAGAGTGGCGCGGCTGTTCGTCGAACCCGGGGCGGCGGTACGCCGTGGCGCACCGTTGGTGGTCATCGAGGCGATGAAGATGGAGCACACGATTACCGCGCCGGCTGACGGGGTCGTTGCCGCGGTGCGGTTCTCGGTCGGTGAACTGGTCGAAGAAGGGGCGGAGCTGATTGCGCTCGCCCCGCCCGAGCGGCAGCAGCAACGCTGAACCAGGGTGACGTCGCTATGCCGCTGCACTTGCTGAAGCTCGCTGTCGGCATCGAGGACATCGACCATTTGCGCCGTGTTCGCGCGGCACGGTGGGCGGAGCGCGGCAGTCATTGGGTCTCTACGCGAAATCATCCGCGGCGGGCGCAGGATGTGCTCGCAGGCGGCTCGATTTATTGGGTGATCCGCGGCCAGATCCGAGTGCGCCAGCGTATCACCGGGTTTCGCCGCAACCGCGACGACAACGGACGTCGCTATTGTTTGATCGAGCTCGATGAGCGGCTGGTGCCGACGTTGCTGCGGCCCTGGCGGCCGTTCCAGGGCTGGCGCTACCTCGCGCCGGAAGATGCCCCCTCGGATTGTTCCGAGCCGAGAGATCCGTCCTTCGATCCGTTGCTCGCCCAGTTGCGATCGCTCGGTCTGATCTGAGCCCCATTGGTAACTTTTGTCGAGATCGCGCTGGACAGAGCCGAGAGGCGATACTAGATGTCAAGTTTGCCGTTTCGGCCGCCGCCTCGCCAGCTCAATCCCGCCAAATCAAGTGTTGACGTGGGATGAGGTGGGGCGTATAAGCGGTGCCCCCGTTTGGGGGCCGGTCGTGGGGCCGGTTGGGTTGTGTTGTTTGAGATTGTGGAACTGGAGGAAGGGATGCGCGGACGGCGGCTGAGGGGCCGTTGGTGTTCGCGCAGGACGCGAACGTTTTGGCGGCCTTTGATGCGGATCTGTCGCTGACGGATCTGGGGATGAACTTGAGAGTTTGATCCTGGCTCAGAACGAACGCTGGCGGCATGCCTAA
>JAFAHP010000743.1 GCA_019237175.1 Alphaproteobacteria bacterium | reverse complement strand
GTGTGGGCCAGTTCGTCGATAAAGCTCTCGGTCCAGAAACCGTGCTGGGAGCTGTTGACGCTGCGCCAAGACCCTTGGCGAACCGGCACCGGGCTCTTTACCGACCGGATCGACTGGTTCGGGATCGCATAGGGGAGCTCGATCGCGTCCGTGACACGCGACGGCGCTCCTTCGATATAGATCTGCGACCACGCCAGTGGCTTGCCGTCGCGTCCGAGAGCCGCCCGAATGTGCGTCGACAGCTGCGGCCGATAGGCGCCTTGCGCAAAATCTTCCTCGCGGCTCCAGATCATCTTCACCGGATGCGGCGCTGTCGCTTTGGCGAGGGCGGCAATCTGTTCGAGGTGGAAGCCCGAATGCGACGCGTGCACCGAGCGCCGCCCGAACGCGCCGCCGAGCGGCATAGCGTTGATCGCAACATCACCACTATCGAGGCCGGCGAGCTCTGCCAGCTTCATTTTGGCCGCCAGCGGTTCGCGCTCCCCCGCCCAAACCCGCAGCTTGCCGCCGACGAGTTGAGCCATCGCATTGATCGGCTCGAGCGCGGCATGGTGAAGAAAGGGGACGCGATACGTCGCTTCGACACGCCGCGCTGGAGGCGCCGCGGCGATTACCGCGTCGGCGTCGCCAACCGTGAGCTGCACCGAGCTTTCGCCGCGCAGCGCCTGGTCGTGCTGCTGGTAAATAGATGCAGTCGAGACCGAACCGTTGCCGCCATCGGAAAAATGGGGCACAAGCGCGGCGATCGACTGCTGCGCCCGCCACCAGCTGCGCGCCACGACGGCTACGGCATTGGGTAATTTAAGGACTTGTTCGACTTCGGGAATAGCAAGCGCCGGTGCGGGATCGACGGCGAGCAGCCTGCCGCCGTGAACCGGCGCAGCCTTCACCGCTGCGTAACGCATCTCCGGCACTCGGACGTCGATGCCGTATTTGGCCGCGCCGGTGACCTTCGCCGGAATGTCGAGCCGCTGCGGCGAAGTCCCGATCAGCTTGAAGTTGAGCGGCGATTTGAGTCGGGGACGTGAAGGCACGGCAAATTGTGCCGCTTCAGCGGCGAGCGCGGCATAGGACATGCTTTGACCGCTCGCAGGGTGGGAGGCGACCCCGGCCGCCGTGACGACTGTCCGCGGATCGACCTGCCAGCGTCGCGCGGCGGCCTCGGCCAACATCTGCCTGGCTGCGGCACCGACGATACGCATGCCGAACTGACCCGTGAAACGGATCGCGGTTGAGCCTCCGGTCATCTGCAAATTCATGAAACGCGCGACTTCGGCAAAAATTGCCTCGGCGGCAGCATCGACGACCGGCGGCAACGGCCGGCCGTGTAGCACCCAGCCTTCTGCCAAAAAATGATCGGCAAAGGCGGCCTCCGTCGGCGCCTGGCAAACCTTGACCTTCGACCAGTCCGCGTCGAGCTCCTCGGCGAGCATCATCGCGAGCGCAGTTTGCGAGCCCTGGCCGACATCGACGCTCGGCACATAGACTGTCACAACGCCGTCGCTGGCGATCTTGACCCAACCCGCCAACAGGGTCTCACCCGGTTCTTCGACGAGCGCATGAGCGTGCGCGGCAAACCCTTCGGTTCTGACATGGTAGCCGACGCCGAGGCCGCCGATCGCCGCAGCACCGCCCAGCAGAAAATACCGGCGCTTCATCGCCCAGCCTCTCGCCGCGCGGCGAGCGCATGCAACGCCCGCCGAACCCGAGGATAGGTGCCGCAGCGGCAAAGATTGGTGATGGCGGCGTTGATTTCCGCCTCAGTCGGCGCGGCGTGCCGTGCGAGCAATGCGGCAGCCGCCATGATCATGCCCGACTGGCAATAGCCGCATTGCGGGACTTGAACCGAGATCCACGCCCGCTGCACCGGGTGCGGCTCGCCTGTTGGCAAGCCGGCGCTCGCCGCCAGCCCTTCGATCGTAACAATCCGCCGTCCACGCGCCCGTTCCGCCGCAAGGGTGCAAGAACGGGCTGCCACGCCATCGATATGCACGGTACACGCGCCGCAGATTCCTTGACCACAACCATACTTGGTCCCTGTGAGACCGAGTTCGTCGCGCAATACCCACAGCAGCGGCATCGACGGATCGATTTCGAGGGTGTGGTCCTCGCCGTTGACATTGACCGACATCATGGGGCGGCCTCCTTGGCTCGCGACGGGATATATGTTCAGTGATCAGTTGTCAATGAACATATATCCACTTTCAGGAGGTCGAATTGGATCGTGCCAGCCCCGAGAGTAGTGTGTCGACCAGCGTATCGACGAGCAGATGGCGACTGCTCCAACCGAAATGCGGCCGGGCGATCAGGAGTGCAACGACACCGTGCATCGCCATGTGGACCACTTGGGTTGCGAGCGTCGGATCGAGCGGCTTGAGCAGCCCCGCATCGCCGAGCCTGGCAAGCTGCTCGCGGAACAACAGAAAAGCCTGCATACCCGGTCCCTGATCCTCAAGCGGCAGGGACAGATCCTGTTCACGAGGCGCTTTCGCACCGCTGCCGGCGACCATGAAGGTCAGCATATATTCGCCAGGATTCTCGATCCCGAATTCGATGTATCCCTCCACCAGCCGTCTGAAGAGCGCGAGTGATGGCGGCGCATCCGCCGCCACCTGCCGCAATCGCTCCCCCAAGCGGGAAAACGTCCGCTGGCAAAGCGCGTCGAGAATTTCTTCCTTGTTCTTGAAATAGACATAGAGCCCGGTTTGCGAGAGCCCGACGCGCTTTGCCAGCTTGCGCGTGGTTACCGTCGCAAAACCCTCGGCGATAAAGAGCTCTTTGGCCGCGGTCAGGATCTCGTCATAGCGCTCGTGACCGAGGCCCCGAGGCTTGCGCCGCGGAGCCTGCACGTGCTGACCTGCGACGCGGATCCTTCCCTCCCAAGCCTCTCGCCGACCCATCCTCATCGCCGCGGCGCTCTATAGCACCCGCCCGGTGACGGCGGAGTCAATACAGCGCTCAAGACTGGCCAATGTCGGCTTGTAGCCGTACCCGGCGATGATGTTGACGAGCTTTGCCGAATTGGTCATCAGCCGGATCCAGCCCATCGCCTCGGCCATTTCGCGGGCATAGCTCTGGTAAAAGCAGATGCCCGCGGCGACCACCGCCCCGGCCGTCTCGATGCGCTGCGTCAGACCCATGCGGTCGGCCGCATGCTTGACCTCGGGCGAGGTCGTGACAAGCAGGGTGATGTCGGGGTGAATGTGCCGGCCGTCGAGCGTTTCCGCCACCCTTTCGATTTCGAACAACGACAATTGCGGCGCACCAAACACGACGACGTCGAGCTTGTCGCCGGGCGCTGCATAACGGGCGAGAAAGCCGTCGATCTCGGCGCGGGTGATCGTGACGGCTTGCGGCGGTGCACCGGCAAAAACCGTCTCCTCCGCGGTGATTCCCGGCATGTGAAACAGCGCGACCGAGCCGAAGCTTGCCGCCGACGCACCAAAATGCTTCAGCGCATCAGAATTGGGAACTCGATCTACACCCTCGATAACCGGCACCTGCCAGTAGGAGCCGCAAGCCTCGCCGACAAGGCCGCCGGCCGCCCCCCATTCGGCGAGGTCGCGCGGGGTCTCAGTGAGCCGGAAGCGCCGGGTGGCGCACCGGAATTCTTCGAGATGATAAGCGTAACGCGGGGTACGGCCGGTCAGTGCCGCGGCCAAAGCCGATGGCCCACCCTCGAAATTGCTGCGCCCGCCCAGCACGCTGTTCGCATAGATGACGACCCCGGTGTCGCCATAGGCGAGATGATCGCCCCTGAGCGGGGCCATGATTGTCTGATAATTAATGCAGGTGTCAGTCATCAGCACACCCAAGGCGCGCAGGGCCTCGAGCGCGCGCCGTTCGAGCGCGGCCATCCACTCGCTTTGCCCGAGCCGGCGATAGACCGCAAAATCGATGCCGCGCGGGTTGGTAATCGTTGGCACCCGCACCCGCCGCAGGGCTTCGGGGGCGGCGGCGAGCCCTTCGAGAAAACACACCCCGGCTTCGCCCAGCGACTCGGTGTCAGCCATGATGTGAGCTTGGCTCACCGGAACAAAATCGGCAGCGTCAAAAAACTCGCCGACCGCGATCTGATGGCTGATCGCCCAGCGTCTTACCGCGCCCATTTCGCCGGCGAGCATCGCCTGCTCTTCCTCGCTGAGACGCATGCCTGTCTACGCCGCGGCGATCGCGGCCTTGCGCGCGACCAACGCGTCGATCTCGGCCTCGCCGAGCCCCAATTCCCGCAGGATCTCGCGCGAGTGCTCGCCCAAACGCGGGGCCGGGCGGCGCAAGCTGCAGTCGGCGGCGCCAAAGCGTACCGGCGGACGTACGGTGCGGATGCGGCCTTCGCTGGGATGTTCGGTGATCGGAAAGAAATCGACCGCGCAAAGCTGCTCGTCGTCAGGTAACCGGGCAAGCGGGTTGACCGGCCCGCACGGAATATCGGCGGATTTGAGCTTGGCAAGCCAATAGGCGGTGTTATTGCCGCGCACACACTCGGCGATCAGCGCGTAAAGCTCGGCGACGTGGCGGGCGCGAGTCTGCGCGTTGGCAAGGCGCGGGTCGTCGGCCAACTCGGGCCGGCCCGCGACGCGAAAAAAATCGCGCCAGTGCCGGTCGGTATAGGGCAGGACGCAAATATGACCGTCGGCGGTGCGATGTGGCCGCCGGTCGGGAGCCAGCATCCGCGAGTAACCCGGCGGGCCCAATGGCGGCTCGAAGGTCAGCCCGCCCATATGCTCGGCCATGATGAAAGCGGTCATGGTTTCGAGCATCGGCACCTCGACCGCCTGCCCTTCGCCGGTTCGCTCGCGCTGCAGCAGCGCTGCCATAACCGCGTAGGCCATGGTCAGACCGACGGTTTTGTCGCCGACCAAGGTCGGGACAAAGCGCGCCTCGCCGCCTGTCGCCTCTTCCAGCGCGACAAAACCGCTCGCCCCCTGGATGATGTCGTCAAAAGCCGGCCGGTCGGCGAGCGGCCCGTTCTGACCGTAACCGTGCGCTGCGCAATAGATGAGCCGGGGATTGACGGCGCGCAGCCGGTCATAGGCGAAGCCGAGCCGCAAGATCGCTTGTGGGCGCATGTTGTGCATGAAGACGTCGCTCCGCCGCACCAGCGCCAGCAGCGCTTCGACGGCCTCAGGACGCTTCAGGTCAAGGCACAGCGAGCGCTTGTTGCGATTGAGGTTCAGAAAGACATGGCCCATGTCGCGGTGCCGCGACGGTCCGGCGTAGCGCATGATGTCGCCGTCGGGCGATTCGATCTTGATCACGTCAGCGCCGAGATCCCCGAGGATCTGCGTTGCGAGCGGCCCCAGGACGACGGTCGTCAGATCGACGACCCTGATGCCCGTGAGCGGCCCCGGCCGAGTCTCCGTCATCGCCGGGGCCTCACAAAAATGCCGCCGCTTTCAGGCGCAATCTGGCGGCGGCGCGTGGAAACAGCGCGTTCGGAAAATTGTGCGCTGTGTTGTCCGGCATTGTTCGATCCTCCGTCGACCGCACCGTTGTGACAATGAAAATGCGGTAAACGCGCAGGCTTTCCCGACCCGGCGTCGAATCTGAGCGAGGCTGACGAGCTGTCGATTTGATTTGGGTCAATGTCAACGCGGAGCCTGGCGTTGTTGATTCTATCGTGCTCGAGTTCGAGCGCGCCGACGGATTAGCAGTCAGGAACAAAAATGCCGTTGCATCCGATTGCCGACAAGGCCGAGGTCTCGGTCGAGTTCCCCGACAAGGCCTATATCGGCGCTTTTGGCCGTAATTCTCAATTCGACGCCTATGCCGATGCGGACAGCGTTGCCATCAAGCTGGTGCGCCCCGGGGAAGAGCGGCGCGAAGCGGTAATGCATCTCCACTACGGGATGCCGGCAGAGATACTGGCCGAGCTGGCGCGATCGCTCGCCGGGCGCGATCCACTCGACGAGGCGCATCGCTCCGAGCTCTTCGCCGCGGCAACGGAACTCTGTGCGGCGCTGCAGCCGCGGACGAGCGACGGGGCGCTGGGGGCGCAGTCGAACTGACAACAAGGCTGTACGCTGTAATTCCTTCGGTCGCCCCAAACTCATCGAGGTGTTTCGCGGCGCTTCAGGCGATCGCTGATGCGGCGGATCGGGCATTCAAATACCATTCGAGGATTTCCACGCCGGTCCAATGCAGCACCCCGGCATAGCGCGCGATATGGTCGTAGACCGCCTCGAGGTATTTGATGCGGTGGGGCTGGCCGCTGATATACGGATGGATTGCGATGGCCATAAACTTGGCCCGCTCCGCCCCTTCTTCGTAAAGCCGCTCGAAGCAGTCGATACAGCGCTGGGCGAAGTAAGCAGATTCGTGATGCTGGACGAGCATCATCGGGATGTCGTTGAGTTCGACAGAATAGGGCAATGTGATCAGCGGGCCATGTTTGGTGCGGATCTCTGTCGGCTCATCGTCGTAAACCCAATCCCCGATATACCTTATGCCTGCGGCCGCCAGTAGATCCGGGGTCTCGTAGGTTTCGGTCAGACCGGGACCCAGCCACCCGACCGGCCGTACTGCGGCAAACTTTTCGAGCGTATCGAGCGATTTGGCGATCATTTCCGCCTGGTTCTTGACACTATGGATCGGCATCTGCTCCCAGGCATGGCCCATAAATTCCCATCCAGCAACACGCGCCGCTCCTGCTACCCTCGGGTACTCGTGACACGCACGCGCGTTGATCGATAACGTCGGGCGAACGCCGAGTTGTTCGAACAGCTTAAAAAATCGCCATACCCCGACCCGCATCCCATATTCGTGCCAGGACCAGTTCGGCACATCGGGCTGCAGCACCTCGCCGGTCGGAGCCGGCAAAACCTGTCGTGCCATCGCCCGCGAGATCGACCAGAATTCGAGATTGACGATCGTCCACACGACAATCCGGGCTCGGTTTGGCAATTTGAGCGGCGGCCGATCGACGATCGCCGAAAAAATGCTGCGCTTGCGTGGGATCATCTAGATTTCTACCTTGCGTCGATGAGAGACAGGCCAATGTCGCGCCGCCCAGTGCTTGAAGCAAGCATCTCGGTGCAAGGGCACCATCGGCACCAAGCCTGGGCGCCAGGGCTCCTTGTGCAATGCAGCATTGCAGAGTCTACAATCCCCATCGGGGGTAACGCCGGCCATGCTGCGGCGTTGTTGGCGCCTGAATATTGATCGACAGAGGGGTTTAGTCGATGCGATTGCAGCACTCCCGGGGCAATGTTTTTGTCGCGAATCTGCCCCCTGATTTGACCGACGACGAGCTGGCCGAGGCCTTCGATCCGTTTGGAATAGTGCTGAGCGCCTTTATCGCTCGCGATCCGGAAACCGGGAAACGGCTGCGCTATGGATTTGTCGACATCGCCACCGAGCGGGCCGCCAAGCTCGCGGTCGAGGCGATGAACGGCGTGCCGATAGGCGGCCATAATCTCGATGTCCGCATCAGCAAGCCCCCCGGCAAGGTCAAGAAGCGGCCAGTCGCCCGCACCCCAACCCTCCGCACAACGCAGCGGGCAACGGCGTATCGCGGCGACAACACCTTCGAGACGGAGGTCTCGACAAGCCCGGTGGTACGGCGCCGTCAGCCGACGTTTCAGGTCGAACGCCGTTCCTTGCCGCGGCGCGTCTAGCCTCGGATCGTCACGCCCGCTTCCGCCATGGCGTGCATTGCACGAGCGAGGGAGCCGTCGAGATCGATTCCGCGGCAGGCGTCGACGGCGAGGTCAACGGTGAAACCGGCCTCGCGTGCGTCCAGTGCCGAAAACAGGACGCAATAATCGGTCGCGAGACCGCATAAGGTGAGGTGCTCGAAGCCGCGTTCGCGCAGATAGGATGTCAGCCCGGTTGGCGTGCGCCGATCGTTTTCGCGGAACGCCGAATATGAGTCGATCCGCGGGCGGAAGCCCTTGCGCAACAGCAGTTCGGCATGCGGGACCATCAGAGCCGGGTGAAAATCCGCGCCTCGCGTGCCTTGCACACAATGGTCCGGCCACAGGGTCTGTGGTCCATAGGGAGCTTCGATCGTCTCGAACGGCTGCCGGCCGGCATGCGCGCTCGCAAAAGACGCGTGCCCCGGCGGATGCCAGTCCTGCGTCAGCACCACGTGCGCGAAGACCGCGGCAAGGCGGTTGACCGCCGGAACAATCGCATCGCCGTCCGCCACGGCGAGTGCGCCGCCCGGGCAGAAATCGTTCTGCACATCGATGATAATCAAAACCTCGCGATCATCGCGTGACCGCTCGATACGACCGCTCTTCATCGATCCCTCGCGCAGCTCCGTTAACCCGGGCCGTCGAACCCGCTCACCGGTACAATGAAGACCGGCTAGCAGGCGCCGGCCGCTTCAGTGGCGGCGACAGTAAAGCAGTCTGCACTCAAACAGAGCGCAGGGTCTTAGTTGAAACCACATGCACCCGATTTGCTCGGAACATGCGAGCACCCCTGAAACGAACCGCCTCGACAGCGCCGGCCACATCGCCTGGTCAAAACGGGGCGGGTCAGCCTCTTTCGTTGCGGTCAGCGGAAAACGAGGCGCGCACCTGCGACCTGCGACAAAGCAGCGGCAGCGTCATCGCGCACGTGGCGTGCTCTATCGCCCTGGTTGGCTCGGGTCGAGGTTCGTGGCGCGGTGGACGACAGCTCATTCGGGACGTAGCCCTCAGGTACCGATTGCAAGCGGGCTCGCCAGCTTCTTCAGGGAGGCAATGACCGAGAGAGGCGTCAATCTTCCGGTCTTGGGATTCTCGGACGGCACATTCTCGATCTGCATCGAGAAACGGGCGGCATCGCCCTCAACCTCGATGTTGTGGATGTTGCGGCTGATACGGGGGTCGGCCCAGATCTCAATCGTTGTACGGTCGGGTCCGATCCCGGCCAGTGCCAGCGCAGCCGCAACATTAACATTTGCCGGAAAGCCATGCGCCGCCTCGCGCGCGGTTCCCCGAAAGACGCATTTCGGCGCATCGAGCCCGTCTATCCCGATGCCGTGTTGCTGGAGATAAGGCGCGCCGGCAAGGCCGCCGGGCGGTTTCCTGGTGATCATGTGGACGCGTGCGATTTCGCCTTCGGCAGCGGCGACGACGGCATCGAGCCCTAACAAGGCTCCCGTCGGCACCAGGATTCGCCCGCCATGCCGTCGCGCGAGATCAACCAAATCGAGATTTTCGAGAAGCGCGCCCGAACTCAGCACCATAAGGATGCGCCCATGCGCGAGCGCCGGCTCGGCAATGGCGCGCAACATAGCAGCGGGAGCACATTCGACGAGGATGTCAGCCCCCTTCCAAAGCTCGGCCAAAGATGCCACCGGCACCGGCCGTGCGAAATTGGCAACCGCGGCCGCAGCGCGGGCGGCATTGCGCGCCGACACCGCCGCCAGAGTCAGACCGTCGATCCCGCGATCGAGCTGCTGGGCTACGGTCTTGCCAATGGCGCCGAACCCGCCGATCGCCACATGCAACGGGCGTTCTGGCATCGGCCTCGGCATCCTGTCACCTCCATAGTCGGCGTCGCCACCCGTAAGCGTGCGCATCGCAGCCGTCCGCGCGCTCAGCGCGGCGCTAACTCTGTATGCCGAGCGCGTTGAAGTCGTCGATCAAAGAAGCGATGCGGCCGCTGTCCGATTGGTCCATGATCGCCCGCGCACGGCGCGTCGCGGCGACCACGTCAAGGGAGCGGATGCGCTGTTTGACGCGCGGGATGTTGCGCGGCGCCATTGACAGATTACGCAGTCCGAGGCCGAGCAGCAGCGCGGTAAAACGGGGCTCGCCCGCCATCTCGCCGCACACGCAGACCGGCATTCCGTGGCGCGATGCGGCTTCGACCGTAAACTGGATCAATCGCAAGACCGCCGGATGCAGCGGGTTGTAGAGATGCGCCACCTGCTCGTCGCCGCGGTCGATGGCAAGTGTGTATTGAATGAGGTCATTGGTACCGATCGAGAAAAAATCGGATTCGGGGGCGAGCGCATCGGCAGCGAGGGCAGCACCCGGGACCTCGATCATCGCCCCTAGCGGCGGCAGCGTCTTTGGCAACGGGACGCCGCGGCGGCGCAAACGGCGGGCGACCTGCTCCATAGCCTCGCGCACGCGGCGGATTTCGGCGGCATGCGTAATCATCGGCAGCATGATCCGTATTGGCCCCTCGGCGGCGGCGCGCAGCATCGCCGCGAGTTGCGGATCCAACAACCGCCTATCTTGCAGCGACAGCCGGATCGCGCGTAGCCCAAGCGCCGGGTTGTCGGACGCAGTGTAATGGTTGGCAAACGAGCGGGCTAACTTATCGCCCCCGAGATCAAAGGTGCGGATGGTTACGGGCTTTCCTGCCATGCCCCGCACCAGTGCCGAGAACACCACGTACTGTTCTTCCTCGCCGGGCAGGTCGTCCCGGTTCATGTAGAGAAATTCGGAGCGGACGAGGCCGAGACCCATCGCACCGTTGGCGTTGACTTGATCGAGTTCGATCGGGAGTTCGATGTTGGCTTCAAGAGTGATTTCGACGGCGTCACGGGTCACCGCGGGCAACCGGCGCAGCCGAGCCAGATAACGTCGTTCGCGGTTCAGTGCATCGCGCCTCGTCTCATAATCGGCGACGGTCTCGGATGCCGGATTGATAACGACCACCCCTTCGCTGCCGTCGATGATGACGGTTGCTCCAGGGCACGTGCACTCGACCAATCCGGGCACGGCCAATACCGCCGGCAAGCCGAGGGCGCGCGCGACGATCGCGGTATGGCTCTCGGCGCCGCCAAATTGGGCAGCGAAGCCAGCGATGCGTTGAGGATCCATCAGCGCGGTGTCGGCCGGCGTCAGCTCGTCGGCGATGATGACCGCCCCGTCGGGCGCGCCCGAGAAAGCCGCGTAGGGCTTCTTGATCAGATTCCGGATCAGCCGGGTACCGACCACGCGAACATCTTCGGCGCGCGCTGAAAGATAGGGATCGCGCATCGCGGCAAAGCTGCGGGCGATTTCATCGATTTCGAGCTCGACCGCGCGCTCGGCATTGAGGCGCTGGCGCTCGATGCGTTCGCCGGCACCGCGCACCAAGCGCGAGTTCGATAGCATAGCGACGTGCGCGTCGAGCAGATAGCCGATCTCTTCCGCGGCGGATTCGGGTAGACCCGCGGTCTTGGCTTTGAGCTTGCGCAACTGTTTGAGCGAGGCCTCTACCGCCTCGGCAAAGCGGGCGCGTTCGGCCTCGACTTCAGTCTCGCGGATATAACTCTCGTGGACCGGCAGATCGCCGCCCTCGACAAGATAGGCCGACCCGATAGCGATGCCCGGCGATACTGCGAGGCCGGACACGCGGCGCTCAGCCGGCGGGTCCTTTGCCCCGGGTAGCTTTGCCGAATCGGCTGGCTCGTTAGTCCTCATTGAACTTGCATTCAATCAAATCGGCCAACGCGTTGACCGCCGCCATCGCCTGCGGCCCGCTTGCGGTGAGCTCGATGACCGCGCCCGGCGCTGCCGCCAGCATCATCAGCCCCATGATCGAACGGCCCGAAACCTCGGTTCCGTTCTTGCGCACCGTGATATCCGCATCGAATTGCGCCGCGGTCTTGACAAACCGCGCTGCAGCACGCGCGTGGAGCCCGCGCTGGTTGCAAATCGTTGCAATCCGGCGGACGACGCCGGGCACTTCGCCGGTGCTGACGGCTGGACCATCGGTCATTGCCGGGCGTCGGTCAGCAATTGTGACGCCACGTTAATGTATTTACGGCCCGCCTCTTGCGCACCCAGCACTGTGCGCTCAAGGCTCTCATTTTGCCGCAAGCTGGCGAGCTTGATCAGCATCGGCAGATTGACCCCTGCGATCACCTCGATCTTGGCCCGATCCATGACCGAAATCGCGAGATTGGAGGGCGTGCCCCCAAACATATCGGTCAACAAAACCGCGCCGTCACCACTGTCGACTTCGGCGATGCGGGCGAGAATTTCCTGGCGGCGTTGCTCCATGTCGTCCTCAGGGCCGATGCACACCGCCGCGATTTGAGTCTGTGAGCCGACCACGTGCTCGAGTGCCGCGACAAACTCCGCCGCAAGCCGACCATGGGTCACCAAAACCATGCCGATCATCGGTTTCCTCTATTCGGTCGGCCGCTGCTCAGCCCGCAACAGCATCGCATGCACCCGCTGCAAGCGGGGCATCGGCGGCGCCAAGAAGATCGCGATGCGGCAACTCGGTTTGCCATCCCGCCTCGCGCAACCTCACGGTCAGCCGCTCGGCGACAAAGACTGACCGGTGGCGGCCGCCGGTGCAGCCGATTGCGATCGTCAAATAAGTCTTGCCGCCGATCTCATAACGCGGCAACAGCAGCTTCAAGAGTCGCCATAAACTATTAAAGAAACGCGCGAAATCGGCATTCCTCTCGATCTGAGCAGCGACTTCGGGGTCGCAACGGCTCAGCCCGCGCGGGCTATCGACATAGCGAGGGTTTTCCAGAAATCGCACGTCGAACACCAGGTCGGCGTCGCGCTGCAGACCGCGCCTATAGGCAAAGGATGTGACAAAAACGCGCAGCCGGCGGGCGTCGAGGGCACAATGCCCGATCAGGAGGCGCTTCAGCTCGACAGCGCTCAGGGTGGAAGTATCGATCAGCAAGTCGGCTCGGTCGCGCAAGGCGGAGAGCATTTGGCGCTCGCGGCGGATGTCGTCCATAACCGGGCGATCGCCGGCCAAAGGGTGAGATCGTCGCGTTTCCGTATAGCGCCGTTCTAGCCGATCGTCATCACAATCGATGAACACCACACAAAACTTACGGCCGCGGCGCAATACACTGCTCGAAAGGGTTTTGAGGATCGTTTCGGCGGTGAAGCCGCGCGTGCGCGTATCGGCGCCAACCGTGACCGCGGGCTCGACGCCGGCCGAGCTCTCGATCAAAGCGGGAACCAAAAACGCCGGGAAATTATCGAAGGTCTCGTAATCTATATCTTCGAGGATCTTGAGTGCCGTCGACCGTCCGGCGCCCGACATCCCGGTGACCACCCGGACGCGATGATAGGGCGCCCTTTTGACGGTATCGAAATGTTCCTGACCACCGCGGATACTCACCGCCCGATTATAGCGTGCAGGGGATCAACCGCCAACGCGCGGCGGAGGAACCGCAGCTTTGCCGGTGCCGAAGCTTCGAACGGGGCGAGCGTGATCACCGGCACTTCGACACCCAGCACGGTTTCGCAACGCCCCTCGGGCAAGCGCTCGACCTCGCCGGAAGCGACAAGGTCCGCGATCAGAAGCAGCGGCGCCGCCTCGGTCGAGTCGACCCGCAGGATGCCGACGCCGCGGATTTCGATCAGTCCGACGATTGCCGGTGGAGCGCTTGCCACGACGCGCGATCCCACGCGCCGCAGTATGGTCTGGTCGTCGGCAATCAGTTGCGCCCCGTCATCGATCAGGCGCAGCGCCAAGTCCGATTTGCCGGAGCCCGGAGCGCCGCGCAGCAGAACCGCCTCGCCCTCGATCGCCACCGCAGTCGCATGCTGCAACAGCGTGTCGGTCACGGTGGTGCAGGCAGTCGGATGCAAAACCGCGCGCCGACCACGGCGTCATCGGCGTTCTTGCGATTTTCCGCCCAGATCATGCCGCGATGGGCCTCGATGATCTGTTTCGAGATCGACAATCCAAGGCCCGAGTGAGTACCGAATTTTTCTCCCGCTGGACGCTCGCTGTAAAAGCGGTCGAAAATCGCGGTCAGTTTCTCCTCCGGGATGCCGGGTCCGCAATCATCCACGGTAACCAGTACGGCGCGTCCATCATGCCGCGCGGTCAATCTAATCTCGCTGTCGGGTGAACTGAACGACACGGCGTTGGCAATCAGGTTCAGGAAAACCTGCGACAGCCGGGTCTCGATCCCCGGGACCGTCAAGGCGCGACCGCGTTCCGGCAGGTCGAGAACAAGCCTTGGCCGATCGCCGCCCCGGGTCGCTTCGTGCACATCGACCAGCGTCCGCAGCATTTCCGCGACATCGACCGGCCCTAGTTCGAGCCGACTCAATTCCGCGTCGAGCCGCGAGGCGTCGGAGATGTCGGTGATCAGGCGGTCGAGCCGACCGACATCATCGAGAATGATTGCCATCAGCCGGCGCTGGGTCGCCGGGTCTTCGAGCCGAACCGCGGTCTCGACCGCGCTTTTCAGAGAACTCAACGGATTCTTGATCTCATGCGCGACATCTGCGGCAAAACGCTCGATGGCGCTCATTCGCTGCCACAACGCGTCTGTCATCTCGCGCAACGAGCCTGAAAGATCGCCGATCTCATCGCCCCGCCGCGTGAAATCGGGGATTTCTATGCGGGCGCCGCGGCCGCGGCTGCGCTCGGCGGCGGCCGCAAGACGGCGGATCGGTCGCGCGATGGTACCGGCGAGATACAGCGAGAGTAGCACCGTGACCAGGAGCGCTGCGGCAAAGATGCGCAGCAACTCGAACCGCACCGTGCGCACCTCCTCCTCAATCTCATTGCTGCTGGTCGACAGCATCAGCGCGCCCAATACTTGCTTGTAACGCTGAACGGGAATTGCGACGCTCAGCACCAATTCGCCGGTCGACGGGTCGCGCCTGATCATCGCGCTGGTCTCGCCGCCAAGCGCGCGCTCCACCTCGGAATAATCGGACGTGTGCGGCGAAAAACTTTCGCGATATGCCGGGTAGCGGCGGTGGCGTGGAAGAATTTCGGCCACCCAATCGTAAATCCGGTCGACCAGCCTGCGAAGCACACCCTCGTTATCGGGTGGTGGCAACTCCGTGACCTGAATTGCACCACCCGGCCCGCGCAAAACGCGGCTGTCGGCGATGATGTCACCCTTGATATCGAAAAGGCGTGCCCGTGTTTTGGTAGGCGCAACGAGCCGCCGCATCATCTGACGGGCGAGATCGGGTAACAGCACTTCGCCCTCATCGGCCGAGTCGAGCACGGCTCCCTCGCCGAGCGCCGCCGCAAAAACTTCCCCCTGTGTCCGCAACGCTTCGATCTGCTGCGCGACGAGGCCAGCCTGATATTTGCCGAGATAGAGAAACCCGCCGCCGAGCAGTGCCAACGCCAGCACATTGACTGCAAGGATGCGCAATGTCAGCGGCGAGAATGGCCGCCTGACGCGACCATGCCAGCGGCCGACGGCGTGTCGGGCTGGCCCGCGGGTAGACCCCGTACCCGCTTCAGACCGATCGCCGAGTGCTAAGTTCGCCGTCGCCGCAAACGTGCTCGACGGATCGGCCGGTTCAGCGGTCGCGGTATCGATAGCCGACGCCATAGAGGGTTTCGATATGAGCGAATTCGCTGTCAACCCCCTTGAACTTTTTTCTCAACCGCTTGATGTGGCTGTCGATTGTGCGGTCGTCGACATAGATATGTTCGCCATACGCAGCGTCCATCAACTGGTCGCGGCTCTTGACATGCCCCGGGCGATGGGCAAGCGACTTTAAGATCAGAAACTCGGTCACGGTCAATTCGACCGGCTGATTGCCCCAAGTACACATGTGGCGTGCCGGGTCGAGAACCAGTCGGCCGCGCACCACGACCGGCTCGCCCTGTTGGTCGTTGCGCTCGCGGGCCAGTTCGCCGCGACGGATCAAAGCGCGGATACGTTCAATCAATAGCCGCTGCGAAAACGGCTTCTTGATGTAATCGTCGGCTCCCATCCGCAGACCGAGCAACTCATCGACCTCGTCATCCTTGGAGGTCAAAAAGATTATCGGGATATGGCTCAGCCGGCGTAATTGTTCGAGCAACTCCATCCCGTCCATGCGGGGCATCTTAATATCGAGCACCGCGATATCGACTGGCTGCGCGCTGATCCCTTTCAACGCTTCCGCCCCGTCGCCATAGCAACGAACCAGAAACCCTTCAGCTTCGAGCGCAATCGATACGGATGTCAGGATGTTGCGATCGTCATCAACAAGAGCAATAGTGTTCGCCACTCTTTACCCCCAATGAACTTGTGGCGGGCCTGAACGGACCGAGCGCGGATGCTGCCCTTACTAAATATGGCCATTATCCGGCGCCGACCAACCCAGACGATGACTGTCAGATTGTACGGCGCCCGATTTCGAGAAGATACCCACCTTGACGTGCCCGCGCGGCCAACGCCGCATCGGCGCTCTTGCGGACGTGCCGCATGAGCGATCGAGAATCGAACCGGGACGCCCCGGCGCTCGGGCGTCGGCTGATGCGTCGCTGCGAGCGCGGCGCACTGGCGACCAGCTTCTTGGGAAGGCCCTACGTCTCTCTGGTGCTGGTCGCGCTCGACCTCGATGCGACGCCGCTTCTGCTGCTCTCCGATCTGGCGCAGCACAGCCGAAACATCGCCTGCGACCCGCGCGTCTCGCTATTGTTCGACGGCACCGAAGATCATACCGATCGGCTCGACGGGCCACGATTGACCTTGCTCGGACAGGTCGCCACCGTAAGCGACGCGCGGCTCCTCGCGCGGTTCACCGCGCGCCACCCGTCGAGTTCCGCCTACGCCGGTTTTGCCGATTTCCGTCTTTACCGGATAGCTGTCGAGCGCGCCCATCTCGTCGCCGGGTTCGGTCGGATCCAATGGATCGACGGCGCCGACCTGCTGCTTTCGGCCGATGTGGCCGAACTTGCCGAGGCCGAACCGGCGATCCTCGTCCACATGAACGAGGATCATCGTGCTGAAATCAACCGTTATGCGCAGCGATTGCTGGGCCGCACGCAAACCGGGTGGCGGATGACCGGCATCGATCCCGAAGGCGTCGATCTGCGCTGCGACGGCGAGGCCGCGCGCCTCGATTTTCCGGCCCCGGTGGTGAGGGCCGAACAAGCCCGGACGGCACTCGTTCGGCTCGCCGAAACGGCCCGCCGCTAGCGCGCTCGTTGCGCGAACTTTGACAGGTTCGCACGTTTGTGGTACGCGCCAGCAACCCGGCCTTGCCCGCTAACGCGGCGTCCGTCAGGCCGCCAACGGAGGAGGCGTCGAATGAAGGGCGATCCGACCGCAACCAAGAGTCGTTTCGGGCTCGACCGCCAGGGGATGCGCCATCTCGAGGCCGAGCACTGGAATTTGTCCGTCCCTGTGCTCTATGAGCACGCGGTGCGCCGCTTTGAGGGCGAAGTTGTCGCCGGCGGCAGTTTTTCGGTCAATACTGGCGCTTTTACTGGTAGAACGCCGCGCGACAAATACATCGTCGAGGAACCCGGTACCAAAGACACGGTATGGTGGGGGGCGATCAATCAGCCGGTCGCGCCCGAGTGCTTCGACAGTCTGCACCAGCGCATGCTGGCCTATTTCCAGCGCCGTGAGCTCTACGTGCAGGATCTCTACGCCGGTGCCGACCCGGACTATCGGCTGCCGGTGCGGGTCGTCACCGACAGCGCTTGGCACAGCCTGTTCTCGCGAAACATGTTTATTCGTCCGCCGATCGAGGAATTGGCGGGGTTCGAGCCCGCTTTTACGATTTTGCATGCTCCCGCTTTCCGCGCGCTGGCCGAAGCCGACGGGATCAACTCCGACGTCTTCATTTTTGTCAATTTCGCGCGCGGGCTGGTGCTGATCGGCGGTACGGCCTATGCCGGAGAGATCAAGAAATCGGTCTTTGGATATCTGAATTTCGTACTGCCCGCGCGCGGCGTCCTGCCGATGCACGCCTCGGCCAATGTCGGGCCAAAAGGCGACGCCGCGATCTTTTTCGGGCTGTCGGGGACCGGAAAGACGACTTTGTCGGCAGACAACGCTCGCACCCTGATTGGCGATGACGAGCACGGCTGGAGTGATAATGGTCTCTTCAACTTCGAAGGGGGTTGCTACGCCAAAGTGATCCACCTCTCGCCGACCGCCGAACCCGAGATCTACGCGACGATCGGCCGCTTTGGCACGGTCCTCGAAAATGTCGTCATCGATCCGGCGACACGGCTACCCGATGTCGATGACGACAGCCTGACCGAGAACACCCGCGCCTGCTATCCGATCGATTTCATCCCGAATGCCGACCCTAAAGGGCTCGGGCCACATCCGGCAAATGTCGTGATGCTGACCGCGGACGCGTTCGGGGTCATGCCGCCGATCGCCAAATTGACCCCCGAACAGGCGATGTACCATTTCCTGTCGGGGTATACGGCGCGCGTCGCCGGGACCGAAAAGGGTCTCGGTAATGCCCCGGAGGCGACGTTTTCGACCTGCTTTGGGGCACCCTTCATGCCGCGCCATCCAGCGGCTTACGCCAAATTGCTCGGCGAGCGGATCCAGCGGCACCACTCGCAGTGCTGGCTCGTCAATACCGGTTGGTCGGGCGGCACTTACGGTGTCGGTAAGCGGATGCCGATCGCCTATACCCGTGCGCTGCTGCGCGCCGCGCTCGACGGCCAGCTCACGCAGATGCCAGTGCGGCGCGAGCCAAATTTCGGCCTGCTGGTGCCCGAAGGCTGTCCCGAGGTGCCAAGCGAGGTGCTCGATCCGCGCAGCACGTGGTCCGACAAGCGGGCGTATGACGATACCGCACGTGAGCTGACGTACCGTTTCGCCGAAAATTTCCGTGAATTCGAGCCGTTTGTGAGCGACAGGGTCAAGGAGGCGGCGATCCACCCCGCTGCATAGGCTGGCCTGCGCGGCCTCCATGCGGAACAGCGGCGGCGTCGCCGATGTTTGCCGCAGCGGACGGACGGAGCAGGCATGTTGACGATCGCCGAAGCGCAAAAGCGGGCCGAAGAATTTTTGACCGGGCAGATGCTGCAGGCGCTGCGCGCGGTCGAGTATGAACTGCCGAGCTTCGACACCGCCGCGCGCGAGATCGATCTCGCCGCGGCGGTGCGTGCACAGGTTGAAATTCGCCACATCCGCGGCGCGGCAGACGCGACTTATATGGTCCAGGCGTTTGGCGACGAGCTGTTGATGCAATTGCAACTCAACGTCTATCGCTTCGTCGTCGTTTATCGCGTCCCGGCGCTCGGTGCGCTCGATGCCAGCACCTTATCGGCGCGGCTCGACCGCTGGCGCATCGGCGCCGAGCATGCCGGCTGGAAGTTCGGCTGGCGGGACGCACCAGTTGCCCGCGACAGCGTGCGGCGCTACGTCGAAACCTACTGCTACGCCCTCGCCAACCCGAACTTTCTCGAAAACGAAGAACAGCAGCTCTATTGGCGTACCGACATCGTGCAGATGACCCGCTATTACATGCTCGAAGCGGCGCGATCGGGCATCAAGCTGTCGCCGCGGCGCGCCAGCTTTCCGGTGTAGCGACATTTCCGGATTGACGCTCCATTTTAGCGGATCGCGGCGGTAATCGCGGCGCCGAGATCCTTGGTACCGGCATTGCCGCCGAGATCGGGGGTGCGCGCCCCGCCCTCGGCGAGCACGTCGGCGATGGCGCGTTCGACGGCTTCGGCGGCGGCGGTTTCCCCAAAATGGGCCAGCATCATCGCCCCCGACCAGATCTGGCCGACTACCTTGCGTGCCAGATCGGGATAGGTCTCGGGGCGGCCCTCGCCGGCATAGCGTTCGATTGTCAGGTTCTGGCTCTAGACATCGCCCAGCGGGCGCAACTCTCCGAAAAACGCCTGGAAAAAGCGGCGACTCAGCGGTTCGCTGCTCGTCTCGCTGATGCGAGCGATGGTGCCGCCGGCGATGACGATCGCGACCCGGTGCTGCTTGGCAGGCTGTTGCGCGCGCGCCCTTTGTGCCGACCACACGAGCACCAGACCGATCGTGAACTCTCGCCGCCTCACTCGATCACCTCGCCGGCAGCGGGGATCGCGCTGAGTTTGAGGTGGCGGTCATTCCTCTGGCAGTCCGGCCTTGCGGAGACCCTCCACGTACAGGGCCAGGATTTCCGGCGAAGCGAACCTAACCGCCGCTCGTGACTTCCACTCTGCGACCGTCAACCCC
>JAFAHP010000602.1 GCA_019237175.1 Alphaproteobacteria bacterium | reverse complement strand
CGCTTGAACCCCCGTCCATTCCGGTCCCCCGATCCGGATAAAGATGGGCTTGAATACTACACCTTGAGGTTGATGTCTACGTAAATACACTATGTTGGGTTTTTGTGACTCAGTAAGATTAGCATCTATACCCAAAAGGGCGAACTCCTGGGGCGGCTCGGCCATGCCCATGCCGGTCTCGAGCCGGGCCAGTTTATCTCGCCGCACGGGCTCGCCGTCGACAGCCGTGGCGACATCTATGTCGGCGAAGTTTCGTTCACCAATTGGGGGCGGCGCGTGCGCGCCAGAGGTGAGCAATTGCCGCCGGGGCTGCGCGCCCTGCAAAAGCTCGTCAAGATCGACTGAGTGGGCGACTCCGCAACATATCTCGAGGCAAACGTCCGAAATCCCCGTGTTCCCGCGTGCGCGCGAACGACGAAAAATCAAGGGGTCAGCAAACGCCGATCAGGTTCTTTCGCGGGGAATACGACAGATGATTCGCTTTCCCGCGAGCCCCATTCTGATTTTTTCGCAGCCTCAGAGAAACGGCCGCCCTTCGCGAGCACCCGGCGGCGGCTGATCGGGATAAGGGCGCGTCTCGAAGCACGCAGGCTGCTGACGCGGCTCCATTTTGTGATCGAAAGCAACATCTCGACGCGCTGTTCGAGATCGGAAATATCGCGAACGTGTTCCTGGGACCGCTAACAGACTTCGGGTGTGAGGCGATCGCGCGCCGGATCGATGCCACCGTGAAACTGCAAAACTCGTTGCGGGGGGCGCAGTTTGGGATTAACCGGAACGGGTCACAGCACGGCAGCGGCATCAACTCTCGGATGGCGGCGAGCAGTCTTGTTCAGGGGGCGGTCTTCACCGTCATGGTGGTGCGGGCCGGAATGTTGCGCGATCCCGCTTTCGAAGCGGAATTGGCCGAGCAGATCCGCCGCAGCCCGCGGTTTTTTTTGAACGCGCCGGTGGTTCTCGATTTGCGGAACGCGGAGGATTTTGCCACCTCGGCCGAATTCGCCGACGCCAAACAGACGCTCCGCCGCCACACCCTCACTCTGGTCGGGGTGCAGAATGCGCAGCCGGCGCAGGTCGAGGCTGCCGCCGCTGCCGGGCTCGCCAGTTTTGCGCCGAATTCCACCGGCCCGCGTCGCCAGCGTGGGTCCGAGACAGCGGCGGCAAGCTCGCCGCCCCCGCCTGCGCAACCCGAGCCGCGTCCCGCGAGCGCGCCGGCAGCAAAGACCCGGCTCGTGACCCAGCCGGTGCGGTCGGGCACCCAGATCTATGCCCGTGGCGCCGATCTCGTCGTGACCGCGGCGGTGAGCCCGGGTGCCGAGATCATCGCCGATGGCAACATCCACGTCTATGGACCGCTGCGCGGCCGCGCTCTGGCTGGTGCTGCCGGCGACGCGCAAGCGCGAATCTTTTGCAGCCGGTTCGAGGCCGAGCTGGTCAGCATCGCCGGGCACTATCTCGTCAGCGAGCAAATGCCGCCGGAAGAGCGCGGATTGGCGGTCCAGATTGCGCTCGTCGATGACCGGTTGACCATCAGTCGCAATTGACGCTCATCATTACGCGCGCGGTGCCAACGCGGCACTGCTCGCAACGCTGCCGACGTCGGTTGGCGCCGGGGGAAGGGGGAGGTCTTTGTCAGCGAAAGTTATCGTGCTTACCTCGGGGAAGGGCGGTGTCGGAAAGACGACCAGTGCCGCCGCCATCGCCGCCGGCCTGGCGTTGCGCGGCCACCGCACGGTCGTCATCGATTTCGATGTCGGGCTGCGCAACCTCGATCTGGTAATGGGCTGCGAACGCCGCGTGGTGTTCGACTTTATCAATGTCATCAATGGTGACGCAAAGCTCAACCAAGCCCTGATCAAAGACAGGCGCAACGACAATCTTTTCATATTTCCAACGTCGCAGACCCGTGACAAGGAGGCGCTAAAACGCGACGGGGTGGAACGGGTGCTCGACGAGCTGAGGACAAGTTTTGATTACATAATCTGCGACAGTCCGGCCGGGATCGAGCACGGCGCGATTACGGCGCTCTATTTTGCAGATACGGCGATCATCGTGACCAATCCCGAGGTCTCCTCGGTGCGCGACAGCGATCGCATCATCGGCATCCTCGCCTCGAAATCGCGGCGTGCCGAAAAGAACATGGACCCGGTCGAGGTTCATCTGTTGCTGACCCGCTACGCGCCGGGGCGGGTTGAAAAGGGCGAGATGCTGACGATCGAGGATGTCAAAGAGATCCTGTCGATCCCGATGGTCGGTGTCGTGCCGGAATCCGAATCGGTGTTGCGCGCCTCGAACACCGGCACCCCCGTCGTGTTCGACGAGGGCAGTCCGGCGGGCCAAGCCTATCTCGATGCGGTGGCGCGTCTGCTCGGCGAAGAGCGCGAGCTGCGCTTTCTGAAACCAGGGCGCCGCAGCCTTTTTCGCAGCCTGTTTGGTAGGGCGTGATGCGGCTCCTCGATTTTCTGTTTCCGGAACGCCGGAATTCCGCCGCGATCGCACGCGACCGGCTCAAAATCGTGCTGGCCCATGAGCGCGCCAGCCGCGACGCGCCGGATTTCTTGCCGGATCTGCAAAAGGACCTGCTCGACGTCGTCGGCCGCTATATCGAGATCCGCGACGACATGCTGCGCGTCAATCTTGCCCGCTCGGGCGAGACCTCGCTCTTAGAGATCAATGTCGAGCTCGACGGCGCGGCGATCAAGCCGGTCAAGAACGGCGGCGGCAAGACGAGGCCGGCACCGGCCGCGATCGTCGTGGCCAAACCAGACCCGGGCTCGCACCCGCCCTGGGTGAAGCCGGGTTGAGAACGGCGGCATCGCGTGACCTGCGTTATCCTGCGTTGCTCTCCGTCGCCCCCGCGGATCCTCGCTTATCGCTTTCGCGAGAATGACGATCGCTGCGTCTGCCGCCACATAGTCAGCAACAGGAGAACAACATGGCGACCTATCTGCTGATCCACGGTGCTTATCAGGGCGGATGGATATGGAAACCCACCGCAGCTCGGCTGCGCCGGGCCGGACACCTCGTCTACGCTCCCTCGCTCGATGGTTGTGCCGACCGGCGGCACGCATTGCGGCCGGGGATCAATGTCGAAACGCACGCGGCCGAAATCGCCGAGCTGTTGTTTTATGAAGACCTGAAGGACGTCGTGTTGACTGGGACCAGCGCCGGCGGGATGATATTGTGCCGCGCGGCGGAGCTGGCGCGCGAGCGCATCGGGCGCCTTGTCTTTGTCGACGCGCTGGCTTTGTTCGACGGCGAGCGGATAGAGCAAATCGTCAGTCGCCGCACGCCCCGCGTCATGACCGCGCTCTCCGTCGGTCCGTCGCGCGAAGACGCCGAAAATCGCAGCTTTGCCGATCTCGACTCGACAACCCGCGCGCTTGCGCTCGCGCGTTACACGCCGCATCCGATCGCGGCGATGGAAGAGCCGGTGTCGCTGAAGAGCTTTTGGTCGCAGCCCTGGCGGGCGACGGTGATCCGCTGCCGCCGCGCCGCCAATCCGGGCGAGGCTCACCAGCGCCGCACCGCCGACAAGCTCGGAGCCAAATACCTCGAAATCGACACCGGGCATTATCCGATGCTGTCCGATCCCGACGTATTGGCGCCGTTGCTGATGCAGGAGTGAGAACGGACCAGAGCCCCTTCCACTCGAGTGGGGGCGCGTTTCTTACGGTGCCATGACAAATGAAATGCGATCGCTGAAACTTGGCGGAAAGCCGGCTGGGCACCGGCGAACGGTATCGGCACGGACCGGACAATCACAAAGAGATCGCGCTCGCCCCGGTCTACCAAGGGTTTGATCCAGTGGGAACCAGTTGAGCGGAGGCGCGGCACCGCGTAGTGTCCGACGACCGACAGTCGCGAAGGAAATCCGCAATGGCCCGCACGTTCATATTGACGGAACGCCACGACGGCGTCGCTGTGATCACGCTCAACCGGCCGGCAAAGCTCAACGCGCTCAGCTTTGAGCTGATGCGCGAACTCGACGAGGCGCTCAGCGAATACGAAAAAGACGACGCCATCAACGCGGTGATCCTGACCGGCGCCGGTGAGCGCGCG
>JAFAHP010000112.1 GCA_019237175.1 Alphaproteobacteria bacterium | reverse complement strand
GCATTGGTTGAGGGCGCTGCCACTCGAAATGCTCGCGATCGACTACGAAGAATTGGTCGCAGACCTGGAAGGCGAGAGCCGGCGGCTGATCGAGTTTCTCGGTCTTGACTGGGAACCCGCCTGTCTTGATTTCCATCTTACTGAGCGGCCGGTCTTCACCGCCAGCACGTGGCAAGTGCGCCAGCCGCTCTACACCCGTTCGGTCGGGCGCTGGCGCTGCTACGAGCGGCATCTGGGGCCGTTGCTGGACGTGCTAGCGCAAGGCGGGTGGAGCGACGGGTAATCGTCGGGGCAGTTTGCAAGGCTGCGACAGCGTGTCTGGATCGTGCTTTGCGGCCTCGATCAGCAGTGGTGGCCCGGTGCCTGACCTGAGATCAAAGGCAAAAATTTCACGAGCTATCAACAGCGCCGGATTCTGCCGATTCATTATCCAAAGCTCGCGTGCCGAAACAAGACGAGAGGGCCTCCAATTGATTGAGCGCCGATTCCCTTAACAATGATATTATCTTACCGTTATGGCTATTGCTTTTTCTCAACAAGGTAATAAATTGTATTCTATTATAATGTTGGATTCTGTCAAACAGCTCATCCGGATTGTGTATCGGAATCTTGCTCATTAATCGATAAAACACCGACTGTGGCAAGCGTGGGGCCAGACACATTCCAAGGTTCAAGAACGACAGCTGAATGATATCTTTATCGATTGCCAATCGGGGAAACATAACGCCACTTTTAACTTCGAATTCGAACAACTTGCGCCCGATTTTGATCCGGTACCCCTGAAAATTCATAGAAATAGGCAAGGAGTGCGCGAAACAGGCGGCATCGGCAAATCCATATCCGGTGATCATTTGCCATGTATCGCCGTGGTTGTAGCGGACCAACACTTCACCCTTAAACATTCCTCTTATCGCCACTCCGGACCCAACCAGGAAACTTTGTGACATGCCGGAATGGTTAGCGAACTCGACCATCGGGGCGAGATACCGGGCGTCTTGATAGCGAAGCGCCCTGGAATTTATGTAGTACCTAAGGCAAACCTCATTATTTGGTGCGGCAAATCTAAAATAATCCACCGCACCCATGCGCCTGACGGCAGTCATCAGATCGAGCGGCAGCTCGTGCCAATGTTGTTGAGCTTGCCAAAGTTGCTCGAATACACCTGACCCCCAGCAAAAGTGTCGCTGGTAGCGGTCGAAGAAACCACGCTCACGGTCTCCGAGATCTGCCGAGGATTTCGCTACCAGCTGGCCATCCCGGATTTCGACGTCCTCGCTATGCACCAGGAGGTTTTCCGGAGTTCGCAACTCGACGGGTTTGGCGGGGTCGATTGCAAATAGGCCCCGTCCGAGGCGGCCTTCGCCGAGCGTGACGTTGTCCGCAACGCCGCCCAAGCTGCGAAATTCGGCGACCAGCTCCTCCCAATCCATCTTCCGCTCACATGCCGCGTCGGCGCTGCGCCATCTTGCCACCAAAATCGCCGCATATTCTGCACGTCGGATCGGGGGTTCGGAAGCCGCGTCTCAGCGTCCCCCTGTTTCCACCCTGTTAGCCGCTTTTGCCCCCCTGCAAGCGGCAAAAAACACCCCTGCTCGAGCGAGCAGGGTGGGCACTCACAAATAGCTGATCGAGATAGACTTTTTAGCGTGGCGCCAGGCGGTTTTTGAGCCGGAACCGATTTTTCACGCTGTTCTCCGGGATTTAACAGGGGGGCGCGGGCCTACCGATAAAGCACTGCGAGCCACACGGTCGGGACCGTAGGGTCGGTCCACTCGACCCGGTGGCGGCGGTGCGGCGCGATATCGAGCCAATCGCCGGGGCCGAGAAGGCGAGCCTCGGTCTCGTCGGCAAAGCGCAACCGTGCGGCGCCGGCGAGCACGATCACCCACTCCCCTTCCGCCTGGTCATACCAAAACCCGGGTGGGCTCGCCTGGCCCCGCGAGACGATCCGCTCGATGCGCAGGCCGGGCCGGGTCAACAACGCATCGACGCGTTCGGCGGCTTCGGCATCGGGGAGTGGCTCGAGGAGGTTCACGCGCCTGCGGCCGCACCAGCGCGCGGCGCCGCTGCCAGCACCCCCGCGACGGCGCGCCGCCACCCGGCGTAGCGCTCCTCGCGCTCGGCTGCCGGCATCTGCGGGGTAAAGCGACGCTCCGGCCGCCATTGCGCGACCATCGTCCCGGGGTCGGGATAAAGCCCGCGCGTCAGGCCCGCCACGTAGGCGGCACCCCACGCGGTAGTTTCGATCGAAACCGGCCGTTCGACATTAGCCGGCAAGATATCGGCGAGGAATTGCATCGTCCAATCGCTCGCAGCCATTCCGCCATCGACGCGCACCACATCGAGCGAGATCCCGGTATCGGCCACCATCGCTTCGATCAGGTCGCGGGTCTGGTAGCCGACCGCCTCGAGCGCCGCCCGGGCGATTTCGGGCAGACCACATTCCGCCGTCAGGCCGAGCAAACCCCCACGGGCGTAGGGCGACCAGTAGGGCGCACCGAGCCCGGCAAAACCAGGGACAAGGTAGAGCCGCTGCTGCGGGTTGGCCCGCGCAGCGAGGCTCGCTACCTCCCTCGCGTCCGCGATCGCACCGAGCCGGTCGCGCAGCCATTGCACCGCCGCACCGGCGACGAAAATGCTCCCCTCCAAGGCGTAAGCCGTCTTCCCAGCGAACCGATAGGCGATCGTCGTCAGCAATTTATGGCGCGAGCCGGTGGGCTCGCCACCGATGTTGAGGAGGGCGAAGGCTCCGGTGCCGTACGTCGATTTGATCATGCCCGGTCGGAAGCATCCCTGGCCGATCGCCGCCGCCTGTTGATCGCCGGCCATGCCGGCGATCGGAATCGCGGCACCAAACATATCCGGCGCCGTAGCACCGTAATCGGCACCCGTGTCCAGCACGTCGGGCAGCACCGCACGCGGAATGTCGAATGCATCGAGCAGTTCAGCATCCCAAGCAAAGCGCCGGATGTCGAACAACATCGTGCGCGCGGCGTTGGTCACATCGGTCGCATGACGCCGTCCGCCGGAGAGCCGCCATAGTAAAAAGCTGTCGATCGTGCCAAAGGCGATTTCGCCGGCGCGGGCACGCCCGCGGAGCCCCGGAACATTGTCGAGCAACCAGCTGACTTTCGAGGCGGAAAAGTAGGGGTCGACGACCAGCCCGGTGCGCCGTGCGACAATCTCCTCGAAGCCAGCCGCACGCCAGCGCTCGCATAGCATCGCCGTCCTGCGATCTTGCCATACGATAGCGTTGTGCACCGGGCGGCCGGTCGCGCGCTCCCACAGAACGGCCGTTTCGCGCTGGTTGGTGATGCCGACCGCGGCGATCGGGCAGTCTGCGGCCGCGATCGTTTCGTGGCAGGTCGACACGACGCTGCGCCAGATCTCCTCGGGATCGTGCTCAACCCAGCCCGGTCGCGGATGACATTGGGTCAGCGCGACCTGCGCGCTCCTCCGGGCCCGGCCGGCAGCGTCGAACAAGATCGCACGGGTGCTGGTTGTGCCCTGGTCGATCGCCAGGACAAAAGTCTCGCCTATGACGCCACGCCTCGAGAAGTACCGGCAGAGACGTGAGAGGGTGCGAGAGAGTTGGGGGAGTTTGGCGGGCCTGGCGGCGACCGACTCTTCCGCCGCTGGATGCGGCAGTACCATGGGCGC
>JAFAHP010000557.1 GCA_019237175.1 Alphaproteobacteria bacterium | reverse complement strand
CGGCGGTATTGGCGGGGCGATGGATCTTGCGGCCTGCGCCCGCCACGTCTTTGTCGCAATGGAACATCAGACGCGCAGCGGCGCACCGCGATTGGTCGAGCGCTGCACGATCCCGGCAACGGCGCGCGGTGTGGTCAACCTCGTGATCACCAATTTCGGCTTGTTCGAGATCACACCGCGTGGGCTGGAGCTGAAGGAAATTGCGCCGAGGGTCACCGTCGATGAAGTGAGCGCCGCCACCGGCTGCAATCTGATCGTTCCCGCGCCCGTCCCGCCGGTGCGGATGCGTTCGGAGGCATAGCAGCCGCGAAACGGATTGCCTTTTCCGCCGGGAATAACGACGCTCATTGACGCGCACGGCGACGCCGGCGATTCTCGATGTCCCGATTAGTGCCGGCAGGCGCTTTACTTCTCGGGCTCGATCAGGCCGGCGACGAACCAGCGCTGCATCGTCAGCATCACGACGACCGGCGGCAGGATCGCCAGCAGTGCTGTCGCCATGACGAGAGGCCAAGCGGTTTGCGCGTCACCGGTACCAATCATCTGGCGGATGCCGATGACGATCGTCGTCATGCCGGGGCTGTCGGTTACCAGGAGCGGCCACAAATACTGGTTCCAGCCATAGATAAAGAGGATCACAAACAACGCCGCGATATTGGTGCGCGACAGTGGGATCACGATCCAGATGAAGAAACGCCACGGCCCGGCGCCGTCGAGCTTGGCGGCCTCGGCGAGTTCGTCGGGGATCGTCAAAAAAAATTGGCGAAAGAGCAATGTCGCGGTCGCCGAAGCGACGAGCGGCAACACCAGACCGGCATGGGTGTCGATCAGTTTGAGATCGGCAGCGACCTTATAGGTGGGGATGATGCGGACCTCGACCGGCAGCATCAGGGTGACAAAAATTGCCCAAAAGCACAGCCGGCGCAGTGGAAAGCGAAAAAACACGACGGCATAGGCCGAGGGCAGCGAGATCACGATTTTGCCGATCGCGATCAGCATCGCCATCACGAGGCTGTTTGCCATCATTCTCGCGACGCCCTGACCGCTGGTCCCCAGCGTACCCGACACCAGCGCCTCGCGAAAATTGGCGAAGAGGTGCGGCCCCGGCGCGAGCGTCATCGGCGCGGCAAGGATGTCGCCCAAGCTCAGGCTCGAGGCGACGAACGCGACATAAATCGGGAACAACACCAATGCCAAGCCGGCGAGCAGAGTGGCGTGCGGGATCCAAGCCCCACGGCCGGAGCCCGCCATCTCACAGCCTCATCCGTAATGCACCCGGCGCTCGACAAAACGGAACTGGATTGCCGTCAAGGCGATGACAATCGCCATCAGGATCACCGATTGCGCCGCCGATCCGCCAAGATCGAGACCGGCCACACCGTCATACCAGACCTTATAGACGAGGATCTGGGTCGCCTGGCCCGGCCCGCCTTGGGTCACGTTCTGGATCACGCCGAATGTGTCAAAAAACGCATACACGATATTGACGACGAGCAAGAAGAAGCTCGTCGGCGCCAACAGCGGAAAGACGATCCGCCAAAACCGCCGGCTCGCGCTGGCTCCGTCGAGTGCGGCGGCTTCGATCAGCGATTTTGGGATCGCCTGCAAGCCGGCAAGAAAGAACAGAAAATTGTAGCCGATCTGCTTCCACGCCGCGGCGAGGATCACCAGCAGCAAGGCTTGACGCGCATCCAGCAGATAATTCCAGTCGATGCCGACGCGCCGCAACAGCGATCCGACGATGCCAAAGCTCGGATTGAACAAGAAGAGCCATAATACGCCGGCGATCGCGGGGGCGATCGCGTAGGGCAGCACCAGCAAGGTCTTATAAAGGTTAGCACCGCGCACCACTCGGTCAGCCATCACCGCGAGCAACAGGCTTGGCATCAGCGCCAGCACCGCGACGGCGACGCTGAAGACAAAGCTGACCTCGACCGAGGCGAGATAGGCCGGGTCGGCAAAAATCCCGGCGAAATTGGCGGCGCCGACAAATTCTGTCGATAAGCCGAAGGCGTCCTGACGCTCGACCGATTGCCGTAACGCCTGCGCGGCCGGCCAAAAGAAGAAGACGATCGTGACGATCAGCTGCGGCGTCAGCAGCAAGATCGGGAAGAGCCGGCCGCTAAAGATGACGCGCCGTTCCATCGAGCATCCTGCTTCTCATCCCGACCGGACAGCCGACGCCCCCTCACTATTCGATACGCCGGGTTATTGGATCTTCGCTTGGAACTGGGCGAGCAGAGCGTTACCGCGCTTGACGGCGTCGTCGAGACCGGCTTGCGCGTCCTCCTTGCCGGCGAAGACGGCTTCCAGATCCTGGGCGATGATGTCGCGGATCTGCACCAGATTGCCGAGACGCAACCCTCGCGAATTCTCGGTCGGGGGCTTTGCCGTCATCTGCAGTATCGGGATTTCACGCCCCGGATGCTTGGCGTAAAAGCCCGACTCCTTGGTCGCGTCGTACGCAGCCTTGGTGATCGGCAGATAGCCGGTGACTTCGTGCAGCTTCTGCTGCAGCGCGGTCTGCGACAGGAAGGTGAAAAACTTGGCGACGCCCTTGTATTCTAGCGGGGTCTTACCGGCCATGACCCACAGGCTGGCACCGCCGATGATCGAGTTCTGCGGCGCGCCCGGGACGTCGGGGTAGTACGGCAATTCGGTCGTCCCGAACTCGAATTTGGCGCCATTCTTAAAGATGCCGTAGGCGGCGGAAGAGGTCTGGATCATCCCGCACTCGCCGCTGACAAACTTGCCTTCGGGCTCGCTGGTGCGCCCGCCGTAATCGAAGCTCCTGTCCTTTTCGGCGGCGGCGAGCTTGGCAATGTGGCGGACAACGGTCGGATTGTTGAACTCTAGCCGCGCATCAGGGCCGTCAAACCCATCGGCTTTGCTGGCAAAGGGAAGATTGTGCCAGGCGCTGAACTGCTCGAGCTGGGTCCAGCTGATCCAGGCGGCGGTGAAGCCGCAGGGGACACCGGCTGTCCTCAGTTTTGCGGCGATGGCAAAGGTCTCGGGCCAGGTCTTTGGCGGTCTGTCGGGATCGAGCCCGGCTTTTTTGAACAAGTCCTTGTTCCAGTAGACGATCGCGGTCGAGCTGTTGAACGGCAGTGACAGCATCTTGCCGTCGGCGGTGCTGTAGTAGCCGGTGACCGCCGGCAGATAGGCATTCCGGTCGAACGCCTCGCCGGCCTCTTTCATCAGCCGATAAACCGGCATCACGGCACCCCTGGCGGCCATCATCGTTGCCGTGCCGACCTCGAATATCTGCAGGATGTCCGGCCCTTTGCCGGCGCGATAGGCGGCGATCCCCGCATTCATCGTCTCGGCATAGGTGCCCTTGAACACCGGCACGATCTTGTATTCGCTTTGCGCGGCGTTGAAATCGTCGGCGATCTGGTTGACCACGGCGGCATTGGCGGCGGTCATCGCATGCCACCATTGCACTGCCGTGGGCTCGGCCGATGCCGCGCCGATCGCTGAAAACCCCACCGCCGCCGCTGTCGCAGCGAGTATCACCGGTTTCATCGCACCCCCTGGCCTCGTTCCCCGCTTTCGGCGAGCTAGTACCAAACTCGCTTGCGGAATCAAGACGAGAGGCGAAAAGCTTTTGTGACGGTTGGGCGTCGGACGGCGTGGTGCCGGCGTTTTCCCGGAAAGGGCGGTCAATGACCGATTTCGCGGGCTCTCGTGCGGCTGTCCGCGATCAGCGAACAAAACTGTTCGAACTCGGTAACGGGATGGAGGGTATCTATGCAGCGGGTTCTGATCACAGGCGCAGCGGGCGGAATCGGTCGGTCGCTGCGCGAGACGCTGCGCGGCGTCTATCCAGTCTTGCGGCTGTCGGACCGCGTGCCGCTGGCGCCGGCGCGTGACGGCGAGGAAATCGACCAGACCGAGATTTCCGACATGGCCGCGGTTCGACGGATGGTGGAGGGCGTTGACGGCATCATCCACCTCGGCGGCAACTCCGGCGAGGCGGAATGGCCGGTGATCCTGCAATCGAACATTGTCGGCGTCTACCATGTCTTCGACGCCGCACGGCTCACGGGCGTCCAGCGCATCGTCATGGCCACCAGCAATCACGCGGTCGGATTTTACCCGCGGGCACAGACGATCGATCACCGGGTCGCGCCGCGGCCCGACAGCCGCTACGGTGTCAGCAAAGCGTTTTCCGAGGCGCTCGCCAGCCTCTACGCCGACAAGCACGGTATCGGTTTTCTATGCGTGCGGATCGGCAATTTTGGAACGCAGCCGATCGACAAAAGGCGACTCTCGATCTGGATCAGCCCGCGCGATTTGACCCAGCTGGTGCGCATCGGTTTGGAACATCCGGATATTCGCTACGAGATCGTCTATGGCGTCTCCAACAATCGCCGTTCCTGGTATGACAACGCCAACGCTTATCGGTTGGGCTACCGGCCAGAGGACGATTCCGAACCTTACGCCGAAGCGGTGTTGGCGGCCGAGCCCGCCGATGCCGACCCGATTGCCGAACGCTACCAGGGCGGTACTTTCTGCGCCGCTGAATTCACCGCAAAGACTCCCCGCGATTAAGATGGCCGATGCCTGTTTGATCGCCTTGCCCGGCCTCGGGCCGGGTATTCACGAGAAGCGGGCAAGACGGGTGCCGCTGCTCGTGGATGCCCGGACCAACCCCCGGGTTTAGAACCGACGGACCGTCCCCCGGGTTTACGCCAGCGACGGGCGATCGGTCGCATAACCCGGGGGCCGGGGGCGGGCAGGACGATCTTTGCGAACGACTGTTGCTGCGTTCCGCATGGATTGGCGACGCGCCCTCAACAAACCGGCGCGAGATGACTTACCGCTTGAACAGGGCCTCGGCGCCCTGGCGCTGGCCGAGCTTTGCCG
>JAFAHP010000550.1 GCA_019237175.1 Alphaproteobacteria bacterium | reverse complement strand
CCCGTCGTCGACGGCCGCCGCCTGGTAGGTTGCCGTCGTCGGGAAAAGCCATTTGGCCCGCGAACCCATGCCGACCACGGAGATCCCGACCGATTGCGGCCCGTAGCTGGTGACCGCCCCGGCATATTGCGGGTTGATCAGCACATTGTTGTCGGAGGCCGTCGCGTTGACCGCGACCGGGCAGTTCATGTAGGGCGAGACAAAGGTATTGTCGCCGTGGTGGTTAGCGGTGATCTGGATGCAGATCGGCGCGACCTCGAGGTCGAGCGCGTAAAAGATGTTCGAAAAATTGTAGCCGTTTTCGAGGACGATCGCCTGGCCGCCGGCCGCGGCGGCCGACCCGGCCCCGGCGACCTTCGAGAATTGCATCTGCTCGAGGGCGATGCCGCCCGCCCCGCCCGAACTGTCGCACACGACATAGACGATCGCGTCATAGGTGGCGTTGAACTGGCAGGCCCCGGCCCCTTGCGCCGTACTGGCATTGGTCACGACCAGATGGTCGATCGCAAACGAGTTGTGCTGGTCGGTAAAATCGACCTTGCCCATGGTGAACGGGTAGGAGGCGAGGCCGACCTGGGCGTTGTTGTTGGCGCCGCCGATCGGGAGTGCGGTTCCGATCGTGATGGTCCCGGTGCCGATGGCGGTGATCGGGGAGGCCCAATTGCCGCCGGCGGCAAGCGCCACCAGCACCGTCTGGCCGACATAGAGGTTCGCGGTCGAGGCAACCGGCAGCACGGTTTGTCCGGCCGGTTCAGCCGAGGTCAGCGTGGTATAGTTGACCTCACCCGAATTGCCCCGGATAAACAGCGTGCCTTCCTGGTGAAAGAAAAAGCAGGTCGCCGGCGATGACGTCGTGCCGCCGCTGCAGATGACCTGCAGGACCGGACCCGAGGTGATCGCCAGCCCGTCGAGCGTAGCACCATCCGCGACCAGCCGGAAGCCCTTGGCCGAGACGCCGGCATAGTCGATGACGATCGCCGAGGTGACCTTGAAGGTGCCGGCCGGGAAGTGCACCGGGACGTTGTTGGCGACGGCATCGCTGATCGCGGTCTGGATGGCCGTGGTCGAGTTAGCCGTATCGGTCGGATCGGCACCGTAGCAGAGGATGTCGATCCACGGACGCCCGCTACAGGACAGCATCGCTGCGCCAGCTGTGGTCGGATAGCTTGACGGCTGGAGCGTGGCGTGCGCCGGGCTGACAAAATAAATTGCCAGCAATGCTGCCGTCAGGATACGCCAGATCATCTGTTCTCCGTCAGTGTCTGCGCGTCGCTCAATGTTGTCCCGCGATTCTCGATCGTCGGTATTTGATCCATTCGCGTTGTCGCGAGATCTTCGAGCGCCGGTCGTCCATGGTTGCCCGCAACCCCTCCGCTCTCCGTCTGAAAAGTCATACCACGAATGGCGCGCGGTGTTTCCTCAATCCAGAGGCGAGCATCGGTGACCACTGGCGTGCGCTGCTGTTCAATCGGAATGGTGCTGGCGCTGCGGTTCGTGCCGGTGCCGACTCCGACCCGTATGACAGCGTCCGACGTTACTGCAATCGGAAAAACGCCGGGAATGACCGATGAGCCCTGCGGCACAAATTCGTAGACCACGCAGCCGGCGAGCGGCTGCACGCCGCCTTGCGTCGTATTGAAGCTCTGAAATTTGAAGTAGATCGTCTGGCCGATAAACTGCGCCGGCAAGATATCGGTAAAGACCGCGCCAAAGAGCGCAAGGAACTGCGAGCCGGCCGACAGATCGATGGCATTGGTGCCGTAAAGTCCGCGGTTGAGCCCCGTCAATACATATTGGTTGGTACCGGCCAAGGTAGCGATCGAATAGCTGATGAACTCGATCAGTCCCCCGGGCGTCATCACCGCGCACAGGCTCACGCCATTGGCCGCGGCTTGCAGAGAGAAATTGCCGAGCATGCCGTTGCATTCGGCCAAGTTGACCGAAAGGCTCGTGCCGGAGGGCGGGCAATCGGCCGTCGTGTAGCCCATCTCGGATGGGCCGCCGAGGAAGTTCCCCAATTGAGTGAAGGTCGAGCCGTCGAGCGAGGCATAGACCCATGCGCCTGCCCAATTGGCGCTGTAGACGCTGCTGGGGCCGGCCGAGAGGCCGATCACGATGTAAGGTGAGGTCTGCCCCTGTGCCGCCAGCAACTGCGCGGTCGGCTCGAAGATGAAGGGCGTGTTGACCGCTGGCGCTGGGGTGCCGTAGTTCGGCGTCGAGGCAGTCGAAGAACCGCCTTGCTTGCCGTAAGGTGTGGCGGTCGAGGCTCCTATCCCGAGGCTCGACAACCCGCCAAAGCTCGGCAGCGGCGTGATCGGCGGATACATGACCGGCCCCGGGGCCCCAAACCAATCTTCGGCCGTCACCGTCAGCGTGCCTTCGTCATCCTCCTCGATCGCGGTGATGCGGACCGTGAGGGCTTGCGCGCCGAGCTTTTGATCGGTGATCTGAACCAGGTCCATCGGCTCGAGCAGGATGTATTTCCACCCGAGCCGAAAGGTGTAGGTGTTGCGGTAGAAGATCTGCCGCTGCAGCCGCAGCTGGGCGACGGTCGTCGCGACATAATAGGGATCGACGATCGCGCGCGCCTTGATGCTGGTATCGCGGCGGACGCCGTAGAGATCGATCGAGCCCTGATCGAAAGCTTCGGTGATGCTCGTATTGTACGAGGTGCCGCGGTCGGTCGTCTCGAGCTGCACGAAATTGAGCGCATCGGCCGGCGTCGAGCGGACGACGTGCACCGGGTCATCGGTAAAGCCGTCGGTGATCGGGCCGGCGCCGAGCCGCAACGCGGCGCCGCCGGGGCTGACGCCGAGATGGGCGCCGACCGACGATGTCTGGACGACAAAATCATCGTCGCCGAGCGAGTAAATCGGCGTCGTGTTCGGCGTCCAGCTGTAGGGCGCGCTGGATGAGCCGATGGCCAGGGTCTCGGCGCCTGAGCTGCTGGCCGAGATCGAGATCGGCGCGCCGGTGGTGATGATCACCAGCCCGAACAAGGTCACCGAGGCGAATACGCCGGCCGCCGCGAGGGTGCCGTTTCCAGGCGAGGTCACCGTTCCGTCACCCGTGATCACCTGCGCGATCGAGGCCCCGGCGGCCGCGTAGCTGACGATATCGTTGGCCGAGAGGTAATGGCTTACGGTTACCGGCGAGCCCGGAAAGGCGCCGGAGAATGTCATCGAGATCTGGTCGCCGAGCCCTAATGTCCCGGTAAATGAAGCGGGCGTGTAGACCGCAAACCGTGGCTGATCGCCGTAGGGGATGACCTTCAAAAGGCCGCCCGACCAGACGACGGCGCTGTTGGTGACCGTGGCGATTTCGTCGAGCAGTTGCAGGCAGGGTTGCTGCGAGTCGTAGACCGGCGCCAGCATCAGCCCGACCGCGTTGCAATAATTGGCGTAATCGACGAGCGTGCCTGTCGTGTCCAGGTTCGCGGTCGGGAAGTCGGCGCCATAGCGTGGGTTGGTTAAGAGGTCGGTGAGGATGCTGGCCGGATTGGCATCGCAGCCGTTGGGCGCGGTGCCATATTCGAGGCCGTAGACCTCAACATTGAAATTCGGCAGCGCCGGGCTTTGACCAAGCTGATATCGCTCGACCGAAAACCAGGCCGTGCCCGAGTAGCCGAGCTGATTGGGTGGGTACCAGTTCGAGTCTGCAGCCTGGCCGTCGCTGCCGAGGCCGTAATCCATTGTCGCGGTAGTGCCGGCGGTCAGCCCGCCGAGCAGCGTCGTGATCGTCTTGTTGGACCAGACGAGCCCCCAATTCTGGATCGGCCCCTGACAGACACCGGCGATGAAATCGACCTGGTAATTGGTGCCGCTGCCGTTGCTCCCGCCCTTGCCCGCGCCGCCGCCGACGATCCCGCCCTTGCCGCCCTTGCCGCTCTTGCTTGAGCTCATCGTGAAGTTCTGATAATCGAGCAGGTTGATCGCGAGGCGATTGCAGCCGTAGACGAGGGGGATCGTCGAGCCCTTTTGGCTCGTCTGGTAGCGTAGCGAGGCGACGATGTTTTTTTTCTTGGCCTCCGGTCCGAGGCCGAGGATGCCGGTCATTCAAGAAACGGCGAGAAAAACCGAACCGAACGGTCGGAAAGGTTCGGCTTCGAGGCGTCGCCGCGGACGACGCCGAGGCCGTTCCAGGCATGAATGACACGCGGCCATTCGACCACGATGGCGCCATGCGCAAAGCATCGCCCGAACCTGAACAGAGCCGAATCGCCAAGCCGCGGCGCATCGACTTCGCGCGCATAGTCGCGCAACCCGTCCATGTAGCGTTCGGTTGAGCGATGCAGATGCCAGTCCGGCGGGTAGAACGGGATCTCCACCTCCGGGATCACCCCGGCCTCATAATAGACCGCCGCCAGCAACGTCAGGCAATCACACCCGACACCCTTCAGACGCGCCATGTGGTGGTAAGGTGTGCCAATCCACGACTCGGCTGCGCTAATGACCGCCCCCCGTCGAAAGTCGATCATCCCTCAAGGTAGTCTGAAGCAGCGGTTCCAGCGCTGGAGTCGCGCGCTGGCTCCGGTCCGAAATGTGGTGTCACGCGCCCGTCCCAGTTCCGTACCGAACGGGAAAGCGTTGGCCTGAACAAAGATACTGCACAAATGTAGGGTCCTGGCGCGGAGAGCCACCGAATCCAGCCCCATGATCCGGCGCATCGACCGATCGAGCGAATAAGTACAACCTGGATCGAGGTCCATGCGGTCAAGAAGGGCGCGGATGTGCAGCTACACAATGTCCGCATCGACGGGTAAAACCAATCGTCTCAGCACAATGCTTTAGGTCGTAATCGATGCCGTTCGATTTCGCAAATTCGGCACCATCAGCGCAGAAGGGCTCAGTCGTCAGGCGTTCGACATAGTGAAACTCGCACAGGTCGCGAGTCCGGCCCGCGCGGCGTCGTCACCACAACCCAGCGTTCAAACTGCGGCCCGCTGAACGCGCAGATGCGCCACCGGGAGCGCTTGGAGCCTCATACGGCGTTCTCGGGCGCAGGAATGTAGGGAAACCCGCCAAAGTGGATCGCGTTTGAAAAGACGTTGGTGCAGGTCGCCAGGCTGTGATCGCAGCCCGGCAGGATCTCGAACTCGTCACCAAACTGCGGGGGCGACAGAAAGGCCAGCTTTACGGTCACCGATTGCCCGGACACAAAGGCCGAGATCGTGCGCGTCTGACCGGCATTGGCGCCTGAAACTCCGATGATGGTACCCTGAGCGAAGGGCGTCGAGGTCACCGGCGGCCCCTGGATGAGCGTCGACGTCGAGCCCGCCGCGGCGGCGAAGGTCAGCGCTAGGCTCGCCCGATTGAACAGGCACATGTTGTCGCCAAAGACATGCGTGCAGCTTTGCTGCCACAGCCGGTGCGGCATCTGAATGTTGAGCAGCTCAAGGTGCGACCGGCACTTCATTCGGATCCCGGTGCGGGCCGCATCGATATCCGAGACGCGGCCGGCAAATAGCACGACCGACCCCACGGCCGTCGCGTAGGGCTGCATGAAGAGACGGTCGACCTGCAGCAGCGCGCCATCAAGCTGCCCGGTCCAAGTCGCCTGCAGCCAGGGGACCGAGCCCAACAGGTCGGTCGGCTCCGGGTAGATTTCGACGTCGAGCTCGTCGACCTGCACGCCGATCACCAGCTTAGTGCGCGAGCGCTCGAATTTCGGCCCGAGCGCAAAGGTGTTGCCATTCTCGTCGGTCAGTGCGGTCTGCGCGCCGGAGAAGCGATAGACCCCGCCGCCCAACAGCGTGAAGGTGTAGAGGTCCGCTGTCGCGAATTGCGCGCTCGAATTCAAGAGCGCTATCAGCGCGGGCGAGGCCTGGCGCATCAGTTAAACACCGAAAGGAATTTGAGGGATTTCAGCGACCACAACTGGTGGAGAAAATTCTCGAAGGTCAGCGAGTCGTCGACGAACCGGCAGCGGAAGTAAAACGTGAAATCGGCGGCGATGACGGCATTGGTCGCAGGCGGCGTCAAGAACGTCACGACCCCGGTAGAATTGAGCCCGGTCGGGCAATTATAGGTCGACGGATTCTGCGTTATGCCGTTCAGATAGACGGAGTTGACCGTCTGCACGGCTCGGACTTGATCAGTGAAGATCGGACCCGAGCCATATGAGGCCAGCAATTGAAACGCTGCGGTGCTGCTGTTGCCAGTCCCTAGGTATTGGCCGGTGCGTTGGTTGTCGGTCGGATCCGAGAACAGGAACGTCCCATAGGCTCCGTAGCAAGCCAGATATAGACTGTAGAGCGTGCGCAGTTCGTTAAAGCCGGTCCCCAACCCCCCGGTCCCGCGCGTATCATTCTGGTCGCGCAGGAAATTGACGCCAAGCTGAAACTGCCAGATCGGGTAGGGGTAATCGAGCGTCCGCAATTCGCGGCCTGACACGGCGCGCTGGATCCGCGTCTGAAAGGTCGGCAGCTTTGTGACCGGCCATGCGAGCCCGGTGATCGGCGTGCCGTTGACGGCCAACCCAGAAGCCGTGACAGCCAGGGTGCCGGCGTCGTCGTAGGTCGTCACGCCGTCGACATCAGCGAAGAGCCGTTGCGCAGGGCATAGTTGATCCCGGCGACCAAAGCGGCACCGTTGCTCTTAAAGAAATTTGCCACCGAAGCCGAATCGATCGCTGAGACGGCGAAGGTGACGTTTGGCGTCGCCGCGCCGCCGCCGGCGATCATGTTCTGCAATCCTTGGCTGATATGCGCCGGCAGGACCATTTCGTTGGTGTGCAGCATCGCGAGCGTCGTGTTCGGCACCATCCAGCCACCCGCAGCCGACGGCACGATCCCCCCCTTGCCGAAAGCGAACAGCGAACCGAGCCAGCCAGACAGGCCAGAGAACAAGCTGCCTCCAGTCGCGGCACCGGCAACGCCACCTGAGAAATCCTGCGCCGCGGCGTCTACCGCGCCGCCACCGAAAAAGCCGCCGAATAGCGAACCGAACAAGCCACGCGGTCCGAGACCAAGCAAACCAGACAACCCGGTCTCGCCAAACAGCGCAGTCGACAAATTCTCGCCGCCCGATGATCCCATCAACAGCGATTTGATCGAACTGCTGGCAAAGTCCTTGACGATGTCGCTGGTGAGCTGGCGGAAGACCTCACTAATAGTCTTTGTCCTGGTTAGCAAGTCGGCGACGAGATTGGCAATCTGGTCGGAAACCTGCTTAGTGGCGTCCTTCCAGGCGCGTTGCGCATCCTCGGCCGCCCGCATCTCTGCCTCGGCCTGCTGGCGCGCCCATTCCTCAACGGCCTGCGCCCGCTGCTCGGCAGCGCGTTGGGCGGCAGCGACCTTCTCGCGCTCCAAATTCAGGTATTGCGTCGAGTCCTTGCCATAGACCGAGGCGACTTCCGCCAACCAGTCGACATAGATGCGCTCGATCTCGTCGGTCGAGCCCTTGGCTTCCTGAATCTTGAGCCGCTCGCCGGCGGCAAAGATCTCGGCTTGCTCGCGCGCCTCGCGCTCCACTTCGGCGGCGGAATCCGGACCGCCGCCGGCAGAGCGCACCAGCGGCCGCCTGAAATTCGCCTCGCTCCGTCCAGTGCCTGCGATCAGGGCCTCGGGCGCCATCGTCTCGGTCGCCGTGATGCCGGGGTATTCGAGTTGGGTGAGCTGATCGGTCAGCTCGACGCGCTTGGGCAGCCCAGCGATCGAATGCGCATTAGCGTTTCTGGCGGCCGTCCGGATCTGCCCCGTCGCCTGGGCCAGCTGGGCCCGTGCGGATTCGCCGAGCTGGTTGAGCGATATTGAAGCGCCGTTAGCCGCTACCCTGATCCGGCCGAATGACTGCTCGGCTGTTGCCGCCGCCGAGCGCACGGGACCGTCAAAGCCCGCCGTGTGTGCCGAGATTTTTACGTTGACTTGGTCGTCAGCCACGCACGTCCCCAACAATTACGGCGGCATGATGCCACCGATGAAACCTTTCGTTGCGGTCTTTACCGCTGCCATTATCTTGTCGCCGGCTGGCGCCCTCGAGCGGGCGGCCGACCGGGCGACCAAAAAACGTCGCAACCAGAGCCGAAATCGCCAAGCTTGGCGCCGAGCACTGCACCGCAGCTGCGCGGCGAAGGTTGGGATCAGCCCAGACAACGGAATCGGTACATCGTACTCGCCTCACGACTACCAAAGCGCCGAAATCGCCGCCCAGGGAAAACACGAGATGCTGATATATTGTGATCGAAACGCGATCGTGGTTCTCGACAATGGGCGCGTCGCGGCGATCCACACCTCCATCCTCATCCCGCGGGCGCCGCAAGCCGGACGCCAACCCGTCGGCTTTCCTAATGTTCGACGGCACAATCTCTTCCTTCGCCAACAGCAGAAAGCGATCGGGCCATCAGTCTCTGGGCTGGACGTTACTCGGGGCGGGCATCGCCCTCGCATGGATAGTTATGGATTTTCGCGCCGTGGTCGATACCTCAAAGCAGCTCAGCATCCCCATCATTTCGTCGACGGCATTCGGACCAAACCGCGACGATAAAGGGCGAATGCTCTGCCCGACCCCAGGCAGGCTCATGATCTCCGATAGCGACGGATGGTGTATGAAGCCGCCGCCCCGGTTCGGAGCGGCCATCGGCGCGCTTCTTTGCCCGGTGCCCATGAAGGCCGCCAACAACAAATGAACCGGCGGATGATCGGCCCAATACCGCGTCAGCTCGTCGACCTCGAGGAGCGTCATCGCGTCGATTACGGGATAGGTGTATCCGCAGGCGGTGGCGAGAAGACCGTAGATCCATCCGAATTCGTCGCCACCGCCATTGCTTCCCCCGGCCGATGCTCACGTAATCCCGAGCCCGTTAAAACGGCCCGCAACACCTCGGCGGCATTACCGAGATCGAGAAGGTTTTCGACCGATTCTGCCGTCAAGTCGGGATAGTTACGCTGCATGGCGGCGATCACGACCTCGATCAGTATCGCGATTTGCGTCTCGTCCATCTGTGCACTGATATCGGTGAGCTGCCGCAGCTTAGGCATCAGCCAGCGCAATTTGCCTAGGGTCAGGGGCGGGACCGTCCATTCGCGGCCGCCCATCGCAACCTGGACGCCAGGGATCATGAGGTTTCCTTTATTGCAGCGTGCTAATATAGCAGACAGTGCCGCTGCCGTCAGCAAACGCCTCCGCCTCAATTTCAAGGATCGTGAATTCGTTTACTTTCCGCGGCATCGAGACCTTGTTGGCCGTGACCGCGTTGAAGCACAGCGCCCACGGCACGGCCGAGGCCGAGATCGGGGGCGGGTTCGGACTGATCGAGTTGAACAGTGCGCAGCGGAAGTACGGGGTGGCACCCTGCAGCTGGTTGGCGACGGTCAGCAGCTTCCCAGTGGTGTTGTTCGTGTAGTGATAGCTCACCAGCATCGGGATATTTGCGTCGCCGACCGAGAAGGTGTAGACACCGGTTGAATAGTTGACACTGTATTGGCCGGCCGCGGAGGGCGTCATCACGCGCTGCAATGAAACGCCACTGCTGGCATAGCGGACGCCAAGGTCGTAAACAAAGCTCGATGCGTTAGCGACCGCGAAGGTATAGGGCGAGGATGCGCCGACCACCTGCTGCTCATCCTGCGAAATCGCAAATTGCCCTGTCGCCGTGCTGGCGCCAAAGAGCGTGTTGGCGATCAGCTGCAGGTCGAGCGCCGCCCAGGTCAGCTTGAGGGTGACTTTGGCTTCGCCGCGGGCGATCACCGCCGGATATTGGTTCTGGCCCCAAAGCTGCTTCGTAGTCCAGCTGAAATCGACAGTCGACTCCTGCAAGATGCCGACCATGCGTGAGCCGTTGTCGGAAGTTCCCGAGATGACGCTGTCGACCTCGGCCAGCCAAGCGGCTCCCTGAGAGAACGAAACCTGTTGTGCCACGGCCTATACCTCTTTCATCATGGCGATGAGCGGCTCTTCGGTGCGCCCCGCATGGTTGCAGCAATGGGTGTCGCGCGCGATCGGCGAATCATGGAATTGCGTAGCAAACCAGCGATCGATCACTGCCGCCGCACGCGCGGGATGCTCTGGCGCCAGCCGGATCAACTGTCTGTTCCAGATTGGCTTGACTCTCTCAGACGCAGACGATTTCGACGGGTACGATCGCGACAGCCTGATCGCCGAGAATGCCTTCGTCAGTTTCGACTCGGCCGGTCACATAGGTGTGCTGCACCATGTCAGGCAGACCGAGATTCTGCCACAAGCCGGCTACCGGGTTAACGGGACCCAGCGCAGCTTCTAGCGCGTCGATCAGCGGATTGAGGATCGACGCTGGTGGCGTATAGATGTCCGTTGAATGGGCGTAGATGTAAAAATCTACATAAAGGGTCCAAACGACGGGCGTGCCCCTTGTCTTGACTATGCCGGTCCCGCCCTTCTCGCTCATAAAGAGCGCAGGCTGCTCAGCGGGTGACACGTCGCTCCAGTGCCGCAGGCGCCGGTTGGCGGTCGCGTATTGGGCCGATCGGCTTGCCAGTGTCCACAGCGTTGAATAGATGGCCTCCCGATTAATCAATGAACGGCCTCCGTGACGGCGCGCGCATATTCTGCGAGGATCATGGGGGTCATATCGCCCAAGGCTGGCCTGAGAAATGACCGCTCCGGCAGCGGCGGGTGTGTGACGCGCTTGCGGAATAGCGTCCGCCCGCCCACCCTGAAGCGCAATGCCTTGGCGTTTCTCGCCTGAATGAGCCATGACCGCGAGACGCCGAATTCGTGGAATTTCGCGTAGAAGACATCGGTGCCCACGGTCGCGGTGAAAGTGTCGCCATACTTCTCGAACTGCGTATTGATCGAGGATCGGAGAGTGTTGCTCCGCGTCCCCAAGACCTGACCGGAGAGTTTGTCGCTTTGGACGTGCTGCTGCAGATCAAACCCGAGCCGGCGCGTAACCTCCACGATTTTTCGGCGCACAACTTGCGGCATGGCCGTGAGACGTGCCATCGCGGCGCTGTCGTTGACCGTTATACTGATCATCGTTCTGCAACCTTAAGTGCTCTCTCGCGATCGCCGAGCCGCGGTGCCCGCCAGTAAATCTCCTCAGAGCGCAATTCATCGTGCCGGATCTCCTGACCGAGGCCAGCGCTCGGATGTG
>JAFAHP010000548.1 GCA_019237175.1 Alphaproteobacteria bacterium | reverse complement strand
CTGGGCGGCGGCGATCAACCTGTTCAGCGGTTTTGCCAGCGTGATTGCCTTTATTGCGACGTTGAGCCTGGCGGCCGACTATTGTCCACCGCGGTCGGAGGGATTCGCGTTTGCCGCGCTGATGTCGATCACCAATTTCACCAGCGCGCTGTCGGACAACATTGGATCGTTCTGCTATGAGCACCTGTTCGACCGTCACCTCGAACCGTTGGTTTGGGTGTCGACGGCGTTTACCGCGGTGGCATTCGCCTTCGTTCCCTTTCTGCGGCTCGGGGACAAACGTCCCGGGGAACCGGCGCGGGCGGTTGGAGTATGAAAAGATTGACGGTGTCGCGCGACGTTAGAGCGTGCACACGACCCTGAATCCAATGCGGCCTTGCCACCCCGCGAACCCTGGATCAGTACCATCCCGGTATGCAGAACGGCAGATCCCCGGGTTGTGTGACCACGATCCGCCACGCAGAATCCGCTGACTGTCGCTTGGTCCGGAAAGGTAGGCAGTGCCGTCCAACGGTGCATCGGTGTAGCTGTCCGTCGCCTTGTCGAGACAGTATTCCCAGACATTGCCATGCATGTCGTAAAGCCCGAACCGGTTAGGCGGAAATGTTCCGGGCCGCGTTGTCGTACCCCGGAAAATCCCGGCCGGGCCCTGTTCATATGCGCCTGATTTATATTGTACTCCCTCGTAAATATCGGAGGCGATGCTTTTGCCATCGCTGTTGCCGCACACGGCGCCACCCGTTCCGCAGTAATTCGCCAGTTCCGGGGTGATCGTGGGGCCAAAATTGAAGGGGGTCGTCGTCCCAGCACGACAGGAATATTCCCATTCGGCTTCGCTCGGCAGCCGGTATGACCTCCCGGTAATCGCGGCGAGGCGCAGGCAAAACTCCTCGGCCTCGTTCCACGTGATGCTTTCGACTGGCAGGTCGATGCCCCTGAAAAAGGACGGCTTCGGATCGAGATCTCCGTGAATCCGACCGGGATGCGCCAGTACTACCGCAGTCCACTGCGCCTGGGTGACCGGAAAAGCGCCGATAAAGAAGGCAGCGAGTGTGACATGATGCTGTGGCCCCTCGTTCGGCTGTCGCTCCGGCTCGTCGGCCGGCGAGCCCATTGTGAAGCTGCCGGCGGGGATTGAGACCATGTCTAGCCCGCCGCTCGAACCGAGCGATTCGGTAAACATTGCAGCTGAGTATTTTTCCGGCGCGTTGCGCATCCCCCTCTCGTCGACACTCGGGACCTCAAAGCTGACGGTCCGCAATGCTGGCCGCGACAACAACCTCCTTATCGAGGGGGCGGCGATCGCCGCGCCGGTACCGACGACAGCAAGCGCGGCAATCCCCATTGTTTGTCGACGAGTCAGCCGAACTCGCTTCCCTAATAGCCCCTGCCGCAGCTCGGCGTCTGAAATGGCAGGTGCAGCAGAGATATCATGCGACCCTGACGGCGCGGGTGCCGAGTGTTCGAGGGCGATGGGCTTGACCGGATGGCCACCCGCGCGACCATCGAGATCGAACCGCCGGAGCATCTCCTGAACGTCCGACTCCCACCGGTTGTGACTGAGTTCGAATCCATTGCGGTACGCCAAATCCCTGATCTCGCCGGGCAAGTCCTCGGGCGCCGGCATGTGTGCCCCCTGCACCAGCACGGGTGTGACAGCGATATCTCGCTTGAGCGCCGATTCGATCTCCAGGCGCACGTAATCGGCGGGATTTTCGAGGCGAGTTCGTCCCCCTTCATCCTTGGCGTCGGTCCAGTTTCTGCCGATCAGCACCAGCATAAGGTCGCAGGAAGCCGTCGTTTCCTGCAGTACAGTGCGGAAATCACGACCCAGAGCGATGCTGTCCACATCCATGAAGACGGAATTTTCGCCCAGCCGCGCAACGAGGTCATTGAATAAGGCCCTCGCCTCTCCCGCAGTGTTCGCCCTTCGATAGCTGATGAAGACTGTACTCATGGTACGGGTTTTGCGTATTGCCGCGATTGCAGTTTGCCGATATCATATAATTTGGTTAATTCTACTCTTTGGAAAGACAACCACAAGAGGGCAGCATGCACAAGTTGCTTCCGCTCCTTGCGCTGATCGTGACGGCATCGATTTCGGTTGGTCGGCCGGCTGTCGCCGAGTCGCGGTTCACAGGTCCTTTACCGAGTCCCTCGGCAACCGATGTGGCGGGTCTCCACGCCACCGTCATGCTCGTCGGCGGTATGGGCGGTGGGACCGGCGGCGGCATGGGTGGCATGACCGGCGGCGGCATGGGTGGCATGACCGGCGGCGGTATGGGCGGCATGACCGGCGGCGGCATGGGCGGCACGAATAGCTACAGCAATGTGCCCGGCGGTGGCGGCGACCCGTATGGTAGAAGCGAGACAACCGGAGCCGGGCTGCAGCCCCCCCAGTATTATCATTGCATCACGCAGCAGGGCCAATGCTCGGTGAGCTCTGCTGTGGGTGCGCTGCGGTCCGGCGCGTCATGCACGTGTTTGTTTGGCGGGAAAGGGAAGATCAAATAGTTGGCGGCGGTCGCCGTTTACGACCCGGGACCGTGCCCTTGGGCAGCCCCTCGCAATAGCGTGCGATCTCGCCCGGTGTTGTGATCCCCTGCGCGTCGCGATGCCGCATAATATGGCGGACGGCGTCCCGGAAAGCACGTAGCCGGTGTGGCTGGC
>JAFAHP010000440.1 GCA_019237175.1 Alphaproteobacteria bacterium | reverse complement strand
GGTCGGGGCCTGCGTCGAGACGGTTAACATGGCCTAAACCCGCGCCTCGGCGAGGCTCGGGACTTGCCGGGCGAGAAAGCTTCGCCGCAAGTAATGCCACCAGGTCAGCGCTCCGCAGGTGACGTAGAAAGCCAGAAAAATTTCAAGTGCCAGATGAGGTGCGCCAGTCGTGGCGATTGACGCGCCAAAGCCACGCGGGATCAAATATCCGCCGCAAGCGCCGATGGCGGAAGTGAAGCCGAGCACCGCGGCACTCTCGATCCCGGCGGATTTGGCCGCAGCCGCGCGATCCGCTTTGCTCGCGCTCTTTAAATCCCGCAGTTTTTCTTCGCGGAAGATCGAGGGAATCATGCGAAAGGTCGAGCCGTTGCCGATGCCGGTCATAACGAACAAGACCAGGAACATTGCGACAAAGCCGGCAAAGCTCTTGATGTCGACGTAATACATGACGCCCGTCGTGGCGGCGGCGATCGCAACAAAGTTGCAAAAGGTAACGCGCGCGCCGCCGAGCTTGTCGGCGAGCCAGCCGCCCAGCGGGCGGGCAACGGAGCCGACCAGCGGCCCGAGAAAGGCCATACCCACCCCGGCAGAAGGGAACTGCGTTTTAAGAAGCAGAGGAAAGGCGGCCGAATAGCCGATGAACGAGCCAAAGGTCCCGATGTACAGCCAGGCCATCACCCAAGTGTGCTTGCGCCTGACAATGACCACCTGGTCGGCGAAGGTCGATCGCGCCGCGGACAGGTTGTTCATAGAGCGGTAAGCGCCAAACAGCGCGATCGCGATCAAGGGCAGCCACATCAGTCCGGCATTCTGCAGATAGATCCCGGCCTTGCCTTGCGGCACGGCCAAATAGAGATTGAGCCATCCGAACCCGATCAGGATCGGGGTCAATAATTGCACGCTGCTGACGCCGATATTTCCACCGGCCGCATTTAGTCCGAGCGCCCAACCCTTCATGCGGTCGGGATAAAAGAAGGAAATATTGGCCATGCTGGAGGCAAAATTGCCGCCGCCGAGGCCCGCCGTCGCCGCCACCGCGAGCATCACCCAAAACGGCGTCTCGGGCCGGGTGACGAAATACGCCAGCGCTATTGTCGGGAGAAACAAGAGCGCTGCACTCACCATCGTCCAGTTGCGCCCCCCGAACCGTGGAACTGCAAATGTGTAGGGGAACCGCATCAGCGATCCGACCAACCCGGGTAATGCCACGAGTTGGAAAAGCTGGTCGGTCGTGTAGTGAAATCCGACCTGCGGCAGCTTGGTTGCGACGATGCTCCAGATCAGCCAGATCGAGAAGCCGAGATGCTCGGCCGCGATTGACCAGATCAGGTTGCGCCGGGCGACGTACTTGCCCTCGGACTCCCAAAACTTTTCGTCCTCGGGGTTCCATTCCGAAATCCACCTCGTATCGCGCTCGCTCATCCGCCTCTCGCCTTCTTGTTGATGGGGTGAGGACGGCGATCCGCAAAAAAAGCCGCGCCCTGGGCTGCGACGCGCTGAGCGGGGGGCGCGCACCGCGCGGCCAGCCGCTTGTCAGTGCCGCCTGGAAACGGACTGCCCAATTTGCACCCTTGCACGGCTCGGGACCGATAGGCCGGGTCGGAACATCGCTGTGGTCTGTTCCGTCGGAACCGCTCGTCCGCAGTGGACCGTCCTTGATCCACCAGCCACGATCAGGCGGCGTCAGCCGCCGGTGGTGGGCCGTCCCGGCATTGGGGCGCCCATCTCCCGTTAGGCCATTGCCTTGTGCTGCGTCGGGAGCGTTAGCTTTAGAGCAAAAGACGTGCCAGCACTGTTTTGGCAGAAATCCTCACGACCGATGCTCGGCCCGGGTCACTCGTGCTCAATAACTAAGCGAAATGATTGAGTTTTGTGCAGCGCAAAATTTGAGCAGGCGCGCGGTATCCGATCAGGCGCAAAGGCTCCTCCCCCGCTCCGCGGGGGAGGTGGCGCGCGTAGTGTGCCGGAGAGGGCGGGTGCCGCCACACTGTCCGGCGCCCGCGTACCCCCCTCCACCATGCTTCGCATGGTCCCCTCCCCCGCTGCGCGAGGGAGGAACCAGGATGCTATCGCCTCAGCGTCCCGGGTTTTCGTAGCCAACCGGCACGAAAACCGCTCCGTCGAGAAACTGGTCGGAACCCATCGCGATCGGTGTGGGCAACCCCGGCAGCAGCCAGCGGCCACGATGAAACCCTTCGGTTTTCATCGTCGACGCCGGCACCGACAAGCCGAGCGATCGTGCAGCGCTAGCGTAAAGTTCGGGGCGAAAGACCGCAGTCGCCGACCAAAGGTCGGCATCG
>JAFAHP010000685.1 GCA_019237175.1 Alphaproteobacteria bacterium | reverse complement strand
ATCGTGCAATTCGCCGGCGGTCTCGCCGCGCCGGGTAACCTCGACCCCGAAGATCAGCGTGCGGAGCAGCGCGATCGCCCGGCGCAGATAACCGACAAGGCTGAATTGCTCCGCGGGATCGATATCGTCGCCGGGCAGGCCGGGGTGTGGCGGAAAGCACGCCGACCAGCTGAGCCAAGTTTGGGGACCCGATTCCAGCAGCAGGCCTATGTTTGACTCGGGGAAAAACGCCTCGCGCCAATCCGCTACGGCGAACCCGGCTGGATCACCGGCCAGCTCGTCATAGCATTCGCGCAAGAGGCGAAAGGCGTTGTCATAGAAGCCCAGCCACAAATGCAGCCCGTGTTCTTCGATCCGCCCGGCCTGGCCGCGGCCCGACGCCCCTTTGCCGCCGAGGCGCCAGCCCATTTGATAAATCGTAATTTCGAAGCGCCGGCGATGCTCGGGGCGCGATAGTTCGAAAGCCGCGGCGACCGCAGCACAGCCGCCGCCGACGACCGCGACTCTTTTCGCTCGTCCGGTATGGGCCAGAGCGCCCTCTCAGGGTGTAACTCAAAGAACTATCTAGACGCGAATATTCTTCTAAACCATTCTCGTTTTCAAGAACGAGTGCGCTTCCACTTCCTTGCGGGCACGGGCGGTCGCCGGCTGCAAATCGGGGGTGTCGAATGCTGTTGGGCATCGTTGTGCCGCCGCGGCCCGCCTCCTTTCGAACCCCGTGTCCTCGGGGTGCCGCGAGCTGGCGCCGGCCTGGCCGCGGCTGGTTCCCCTTCGTCCCATGGATTGCCGGCGTGCTCGCCCTCTGGGCGCTGTGCGGGTTTGGCACCGATGCTTGGGCGATCGATATCGAGCCGAGCGATTACACCCCGCTGCCGCCCGGAACCAATCTGGTGGCTCTCTATTCGGTCTTCGGCGATTACGGACCGCTCAGCATCGCCAGGGGGCCGACGATCCGCGAGGCCACCGGCGCGCAGTCGGTGTTCGAAATCCTGCGCTACATCTACTATGGCGCGATCGAGCAACGGTCCTACGCGCTGCAGCTCGTCGTCCCGACCGGCACCCTGCACGGCGAGATCGCCGGGCAGAAGCTCCCAAGCGACGGCGGCCTCGGCGACCTTCTGGTAGCAGGCGGGGTATCGCTGCTGCCGCATCCGCAACCCACATACAATGTCGCCATCGTCAGCTACACCTCGCTGCCGACCGGAAGCTATGCGCCTGACCGCGTGCTCAATCTCGGCGCCAATCGCGTCAGCGAGGACGTTCAGTTTGGATATTTGCAAGCGATGGGCAAGCGGGTGTGGTTCGATTTTGCCGCCGACGCTGTCGTGTACGGCGCCGACGGCGATGCCGGCCCGCGCCACCAGACTCTGCAGCAGCAGCCCACCTATCAGCTCCAGTCGTGGCTCAGCTATTCGATCGATCCGGCCTCGCTGGTCTCGGCCGGATATTCGGCTCTGCTTGGCGGCACCCAAACTCTCGGCGGCGTCCAGAATGGACTAAAGACCCAATCGCAACAGCTTCGCTTGGCCTATTCCCAGTTTCTGTCGCCGTCATTTCAACTGCTCGGCAGCATTGCCCACGACATCAATGTCGTCGGCGGGTTCAAACAGAATTTCGGCCTGACGATCCGCATGTTCTGTTTGTTCTAAAGCGCTTTTCAGGGTTCAGCTATTGCTAGAGGCCCCCCGCCAAGGGGGATCATCGACGACGGCGTCCGGTATAATTTTGTTGCTGGCTGCGCGACGGGGTGGCGCTGGGCGCGTTTAGAAACCGGCGCACATTCTCAACCCCCGGGGGAAGGACCAATGCCCAGCCGCGTCCCAGATTTCCACAGGCCGCCCGCCGTCGAACGTGTTTTTGGCCGGGTGCTGATCTTCCTTGTGCGGATCGGTCTCGTCGGCGGTCATTTTTATGTTCTCGAAGTCCGCGGACGAAAGACCGGCAAAACGGTTTCACTGCCCGTCGATCCGCTCGACATTGATGGAAAGCGTTACCTCGTCTGTCCGCGCGGCGAGTCCAATTGGGTACGCAATGCCCGCAGCGTTGGCGAGGTCATGCTCGCTCGCGCGCTGCACCGCCGCCGTTATGCGGTGCGTGAACTGCCGCCCGGCTCCCGTCCGCCGATACTGAAAGCTTATCTCGACCGTTATGCCGGCGAGGTCCAGCGCTTCTTCCCGGTGCCCAAAGGATCACCACCGGAAGCATTTACGGAATTGGCGTCCCACTACCCCGTCTTCGAACTGGAGCCATTGGAGGAGGCGGGAGCGCCGTCCGCAACGGCTCCCGATTAACACCTGGTCTACCTTAGCGGCGCTCCCACGGCGGAAAGAGCTCCTCGGGATCGTTGACCCACACAAACGGGATCCCGTGTTGATCGGCGCAGTCCACGGCAAAGCGGAATTCCATTACGACCGAGTTGCCGGGTTT
>JAFAHP010000640.1 GCA_019237175.1 Alphaproteobacteria bacterium | reverse complement strand
ATCGAGATCATCATCAGCAGCGCAAAATTGTCGATGTAAGCGACCATTGCCGCCTGCCGGGTCACCTCGGCATTGAGCGCCGCAATCCCGGAGGGCGTCGACAGACTGTAGGGCGCGATCGGTCTGAGGGCTTGCACCAAAGGATTGTCGGACCGCACCGCCTCGACCAAGCGAGAGTGGACGATCTGGGTGTTCCGCGTCAGCAGGGCCTCGAGGATTGTCGGTTGCTCATGCGATGGCCACGGGGCGGCAGCCGGGTGCAGAGAGCGGGGCGAGATCCCATGCGAAGCGCGTGATGGCGGAAAAAGCCGCAATTTGTGATAGGTTGCGGCAGAAAACGAGCAGGAAGCTTTTGCGATGTTGCGCGGATATTCTTATTCGGGCTGGATGGTGGCGGCACTCGCCGCTGCAGCGGTTGCCGCATCTCCGGGGAAATTGGCGGCGCAGACCGTCAAGATCGGGATCATCAACAGCTATACCGGTTTTGTCGCCGAACCCGCCGATCAGGCCCAAAAGGGCATGGACCTCTATGTCAAGGAGCACGAAAAGGATCTGCCGCAGGGCGTCAAGCTCGAAATCGTGAAACGCGACGACACCTCCAAACCGGATGTCGGTAAACGGGTCGCGCAGGAATTGATCACCCGCAACCACGTCCAGCTCCTCGCCGGCATTATTCTATCGCCCGTTGCCACCGCGGTCGCGCCGCTGACCGCCGCCGCCAAAGTGCCGCTGGTGATCTGCGGCGCCGGCGCCGGCGTCGCGATCCCGCGCCTGTCGCCTTATGTCGCCCGGGTCACGTTCACGTTGTGGCAGGAGGCCTATCCGATGGGCAAATGGGCGGCCCAGCAGGGTTGGAAGACTGCGTATACCGCGGTCACCGATTTTATCGCCGGTCATGACGCCGAGGCCGGTTTTAGCCGCTCCTTTACCGAGGCTGATGGCAAGATCATCGGCGCCGACCGGTTCCCGCCTCAGAACCCCGACTTCACGCCGTTCGTCCAGCGCATCAAGAATGCCAAACCCCAGGTCGCCTACGTCTTCGTCCCCGCCGGCGAGCAGGCGACGGCGATGATGAAGGCGATCAGCGATCTTGGCCTGCGTCAGGCCGGGATCGAGATCGCGGCACCCCAGGACCTCTTGCCCGACGAGGACCTACCACTGATGGGCGAGGCGCCGCTCGGGCTCATTACCGCGGGCACCTATTCGGTCGCCGCAAAGCGGCCGGCAAATGCCGCCTTTCTCGCTGATTGGAAAGCCGCTTACGGGGACAAGTCGATCCCCGATTTCTTTTCGGTGGACGGGTGGGACGGGATGGCAATGATCTTTGATCTGATCAAGGCGACCAACGGCCAATTCACCGCGGATCAGGCGATGGCGTTTTTCAAGAACTGGAAGGGCCCGAACAGCCCGCGCGGGCCCATCGAGATCGATCCCCAGACCCGAGACATCGTCCAGAACATCTATATCCGGCGGGTCGAAAAGGTCGACGGCCAACTCGCCAATATCGAAATTTCGACGATCCCGATGGTCAAGGATCCGTGGAAAGAGCTGAACCCGCAAAAATGAGTTAAGCCCACCGATACCCGCCCACAGGCCATGCCCGCCCCGCTCTCGACGGCGTTGCTGATCGGGTTCCACGGCCTTGCCTTTGCAATGGTCCTGTACCTGATTTCGGTCGGGCTCTCGGTGACGATGGGAATGATGGGCTTTGTCAACCTGGCGCATGGCGTATTCGCGATGGCGGGCGGCTACGTCTTGACGGGCCTGATGAACAGCTACGGCGTGCCTATGGCGGCGGCCCTCGCGGCGGCGACAGTGGCGGTGGCGCTGGCCAGTCTGCCGATCGAGCGCATCCTGTACCGCCGGCTCTATGGCGGCGACGAACTCGACCAAGTATTGCTGACGATGGGCCTTGTCTTCATGTCGGCGGCAGCGGCGCAGTACCTTTGCGGTGCGCTGCAGCAGCCGTTGCGCCTGCCGCCGGATTTGAACGGCGGCGTCCGTCTCGGTTTTGGCGACGTGCCGGTCTATGATCTGCTGCTGATCGTCTGCGGCGCCCTGCTTGTCACCGCGCTGTGGCTGGGGATCGAGCGCAGCCGGTTCGGCGCCAAGATCCGCGCTTCGGTCGACAATCTGCGCATGGCGCAGTCGATCGGCATCGACACCTCGCGTTTGTTCGCGCTGACTTTTGCGCTTGGCAGTGGGCTCGCCGCTCTGGGCGGCGGGCTCGGCGCGTCGCTGATCACGATCGCCCCCAGCTATGCGCTCGACAACCTCGTCTATTTTTTGATCGTTGTCGCGATCGGCGGGCTCGGCAATCTCCGCGGGCCGTTTCTTGCCGCAGTCCTGGTTGGTCTTGCCGATAGCGCGTGCAAATATCTGATCCCGCAATTTGGTGCCTTTTTTATTTATGCAATGACAATGGCGATATTGCTGTGGCGACCGCGCGGATTGTTCGGGCGCGCGTAGCCGGCGCCGTGGCGCCGACCACCGAAGGACCCGCGGCAATCGAGCGGTTCGCGCGCCGCCACCGTTTTCGCGTGTATGAGGCGGTGCCCTGGCTCGGCGCTATCGCTGCCTATCTGATGTTTCCGGGCTACCTTCCGCTCGCCGCTCAAATTTTGGCGACGATCTTGTTTGCATTATCGGCAGACCTGGTGTTGGGCTACGCCGGTATCGTCACCCTGGGGCAGGCGGCCTTCTTTGGGACGGGCGCATATACTGCCGGCATTCTCGCCGCCCATGGCTGGGGCGAACCGGTTTCCGGCCTGCTCGCGGCGGCCGCAGCCGCAGCGGCGGTCGGGTTTCTGAGCGGTGTCGTGATCCTGCGCAGCCGCGGGTTGACCTTGTTGATGCAGACGCTCGTGGTCGCCGCCCTATTGCTTGAAGCCGCCAATAAGGCAAGTGCGATCACCGGCGGCGATGACGGCCTGCAGGGGATGCAGGTATGGCCGATCTTCGGCCATTTCGACTTTGACCTTTATGGACGCACCTCGTTTTTCTATTGTTTTGCGATATTGTTCTTATGCTGGCTCCTGGTGCGTCGGCTGGTTCACTCCCCTTTCGGCCGTTCGTTGACTGGTATCCGCGAGAATGTCGGTCGCATGCACGCGATCGGCACACCGGTTTTTGGCCGGCGCCTGACCGTCTATACGATCTCGGCCGCGTTGGCTGGGATTTCGGGGGCTCTGATCGCTCAGACCACCGGGCTTGTCGCACTCGATTCACTGAGCCTCGAACGCTCCGGCACGGTCCTGATCATGCTGATCATCGGCGGTGTCGGCCGCCTTTACGGCGCCTTTATCGGCGTGCCGCTGTACATGATCGCCCAGGACCGGTTCTCGTCGATCGAACCGGTCTATTGGTATTTCTGGATCGGGCTCTCGATGGTGCTGCTCGTCACCTTCGCCCGCGGCGGCGTTCTCGGCCTTTGCGACCGTCTCCGCATACGAAGCCGATAGACGTCTGTCACAAACCTGCTTCACAAACGGCGTCAGTGGCGTCACCTACTTGGTGTCGTAACTAGATCGGTTACGAAAAGTGACCCCTTCCACAGGAGTTGACTGTGTCTGATCAAACGGGACGCGAGAATTTTCGATGTCGATCAAGGCCTTTGCGCATAGAGGTGTCGAAGAGCTTTTTCTTACCGGTCGTTCGCGTCGTATCGGAGTCGAATATCACAAACGAATGATACTAATCCTCGATGTCCTGAATGGCGCGACGCGGGTGCAAGACTTACGCAATG
>JAFAHP010000610.1 GCA_019237175.1 Alphaproteobacteria bacterium | reverse complement strand
TGGTCTATTTGCGGCCGGCATCGCGCGCGGCACTCGCCGAGGATGCCACCCGCCTCTATGGAACCCCCGCTGCCGCGCCATCCCAATGACGGCGGATACGGTGTTTTCTACAAAATGCGTGAGACTGAGGTGCCGATATTCTGGAGGACGTCGCGCAGCCATCCGGATTTATGCATTGACCCGCGGCCGAGACGGAAACCCGCGCGGCCGGCTTTCGGCAATCATCCGGTCGAGCGCGGCGGTGAGCGTTGCGGCTATTTCCGGACGCCCCTCCGCTTGGGTCAGCAACAGGGCGGCGGCTTCGATCGTCGACAACGCCTCCCGCCGCGGCTCGCGGCGCACCCGGGTGTAATGCGACGGGCCCGGCGGATCGAGCACCACCCGCTGTAATTTGAGAAGCCACGGGTTGCGCCACCACAATGCTTTGGCTTCGCGCCAGCTGCCGTCCAACAGGACCGCACCTTCAAGCTGGCGCAGCGCCGCCTCCTGATTTGGCTCCGCCTCGCCGCGACGATCGACCGCAATCACGGGGCACCCCAATCCGAAGGCGTGCGGTCGCGCCGAGCCGAGATAGAGCACCGCCCAATGGCGCGGATCGGCCCCCCGGCCGAGCGCCTCGGAGAGGTTTGCCCAGGATAGGCCGATGACCAGAGAGGCGCGCCTGACCATCGAAACTGTCAAGGCCGCGGTCGCCAGCGTCTCCTTTTTCTCGCGAGGATGCTGTAGGATCAGCAGGGACAGCCGACTGTCGATTGGCTCGATTGCGTTCACTCGTTCCTCCGAGTGAATTGGGGATGAACGCCCCTTACTGCCCGTTAATACCGGCACGCGCTACAATTAGCGGCGGATCAAGCACCGTGACGCGGCCGTCAGGGTGATGCAAAAGTCACAATTCGAGGAATTCATGCGTCAACCTATCAAAAAAGCGGTCTTCCCGGTGGCCGGATTGGGCACCCGCTTCTTGCCCGCGACCAAAGCGATGCCCAAGGAAATGCTGCCGATCGTCGACAAGCCTCTCATTCATTACGCGGTCGAAGAGGCGAAAGCGGCGGGGATCGAGCAGTTCTTTTTTGTTACCGGTCGGGCGAAGAGCGCCATTGACGACCATTTTGACCGCGCCTTCGAGCTCGAAGCGACGTTGCGCGAACGCGGCAAGACCGACCTGCTCGAGGAGCTCGAGGCGGGATTGCCCGAACCCGGGCAGATTGCCTACACTCGACAGCAGCTGCCGCTCGGCCTCGGGCATGCGGTGTGGTGCGCCCGTGCCCTTGTCGGCGACGAGCCTTTTGCGGTGCTGCTGGCCGACGACCTGATGGTGTGCGAGACGCCGTGTCTGACGCAAATGGTTGAGGCTTATGCGAAGGTCGGAGGCAATATCGTCGCGATTATCGACGTGCCGCGCGAGCATACCCAGCGCTACGGGGTGCTCGATGTCGTGTCGGACGACGGCCGTTTGGTGAGGGCACGCGGGGTCGTCGAGAAGCCCGACCCGGCGCAGGCGCCGTCGACGTCAACGATTATTGGCCGCTATATCATCCAGCCTCAGGTTTTCGGCCATCTCGCCCGCGGCGAAACCGGCAGCGGCGGGGAGATTCAGTTGACGGACGCGCTCGAACGGCTGATCGAGGACGGGCAAGCCTTTCACGGATTGCGTTTTTCCGGCCGCCGCTATGATTGCGGCGACAAGCTCGGCTTTCTCGAAGCAACGATCGCGTTAGGTCTGGCCCATCCTGATCTGGGGCCTGGGCTGCAACAAGTCTTGTGCAAATATCTTTAGTCGGGAAGCGTCGATGTCCCACCGTTTCGACCCAACCATTCTGCGCGAATACGATATCCGGGGTATCGTCGGCGATACCCTCTCGACCGCCGATGCACGAGCGATCGGCCGCACCTATGCGGTAACGCTCAAGGCAGAGGGCGGGCGCCGGGTCGCGGTCGGTTACGATGGCCGGCTGACTTCGCCCGATCTCGCGGCGGCGCTGGTCGACGGCGTCGTCAGCGAGGGTGCCGATGTCGTCCGCATCGGCCGTGGGCCGACCCCGATGCTCTATTACGCCGCCGCCACGCTAGGTGTCGACGGCGGGATCATGGTGACCGGTTCGCACAATCCCCCCGAATATAACGGCTTCAAATTCGTGCTCGGCGGCAAGCCATTTTACGGCGCGGCGATCCGCGCGCTCGCCGAGACTGCACAGGCACTCGGCCCGCCCGTGACGGCGGCCGGCCGAGTTGAAGACCGCAATATTCGCGATGCCTATGTCGAGCGGTTGGCGCGCGATTACGACGGCTCGCGCGACGGCGCGCGCTTGTTGACGGTCGCCTGGGATCCGGGAAACGGAGCCACCGGCGAGATCGTCGAAGAGCTTACCTCGCGGCTGCCCGGCCGGCACGTTTTGCTCAATGGGGTGATCGACGGGCGGTTTCCGGCGCATCATCCCGATCCAACCGTGCCAGCCAATCTCGTACAATTGCAGCAAGCGGTAGCCGGCGAAGCCTGCGACCTCGGCATTGCTTTTGATGGGGACGGCGATCGTATCGGCGTTGTCGACCACGAAGGCGAAATCTGGTGGGGCGACCAGCTGATGATCATTCTCGCGCGTGATGTTCTTATGCGGCATCCGGGTGCGCCGATCCTCGCCGACGTGAAAGCGAGCCAGATCTTGTTCGACGAGATCGCCAAGGCGGGCGGACGACCGGTTATGACTGCAACCGGGCACTCGCTGATCAAGGCCAAGCTCGCCGAAACCGGGGCACCTCTCGCCGGCGAGATGAGCGGACATATCTTTTTTGCCGACGGGTACTACGGCTTCGACGATGCGGTTTATGTCGCCGTGCGCCTGCTCGGCATCCTCGCCCGCTCTCCGCAAACTCTGGCAGACCTACGGCGGAGCCTGCCGGCGGTCGTCAATACCCCGGAATTGCGCTTTGCTTGCGCCGAAAGCCGCAAATCTGCCGTTGTGCGCGAGGTCGCCGGACGCTTGCGGCAGACCGCCGCTGAGGTCAACGACATCGACGGGGTTCGCGTACGCACCGCCGACGGCTGGTGGCTGTTACGTGCCTCCAACACTCAAGACGTCCTGGTCGCCCGTGCTGAATCGGCGACCACGGAAGGCCTTGCCCGCCTCAGGGCGGAACTCGCCGCCCAGCTCGCGGCATCGGGCGTGGCGCTACCCGACGCCTGATCCGGGAGAGTCTTCGGCTTCTCCGTCTCAGAAGCGCACCGCGACTCGGGGGGTGGATGGCGAAATCACCGAGCATTCCATCTTCTTCTTGCGCAGCTGAGCGCAGGCACTTTGCGCCTCGCGCGGCGTAAAGTTTAACAACCGCGCGCGGTAGAGGCGGTCTCTGCCCGGCTCGACGATGTGCACCGGCTTGCCTTTTGCGACCCCCAGATTTATGGCCTGCTGCGCTGCTCTCTCAGCCGCCGCGGACGCATGAAATGCGCCGAGCTGAATGGCCCACCGCTCGGAGGCAGCGGCCGGGCGCGCCAAGTCGGAGGGCAGGGTCGCCGCCTCCGCTTTGCCGACCGGTGACAGATGCGCAGCCAGACGCGATGCCGCCTTGCCGAAGAGCCCCGATCTCGCATGGGCCGGTGGCGCCGGCGATGCCGGCGACGGATCGGCTGCGGCAACAACCGGGCTCGGTGCCGGTCCCGCGATCACCGGAACTGGTTGCGGGACGAGCATCGGGCGGCGGGCCGCCATCGCGACCGCAGAAACGCCCAGCGTGGCAAATCCCTGGTCGAGCAGCGCCGCCATCTCGCGGTCTCGGGCGCCGCCCGAGACGCCGCCGAGCACGACTCCGATCAGCCGATGCCCGTCGCGGACCGCCGAGGTCGCGAGGTTAAAGCCCGAGGCGCGAATGTAGCCGGTCTTGATGCCGTCAGCGCCCGGATACCAGTCGAGCAAATGATCGTGCCCGACAATCGTCACGCCGCGAAAGACAAACGAGCGCGTCGCGAAATATCGGTATTCGCGTGGGAAATCGTGATATAGGGCGAGCGCCAACTGGGCGGTGTCGCGCGCTGTCGTGCGCTGCAACGAATCGGGCAAACCCGAGGCATTGCGGTAGAAGGTATTGCGCATCCCGAGTTGTTGCGCCTTGCGGTTCATCATCTCGGCAAAAACCGGTTCGCTGCCACCTAAAGCATCGGCCAATGCCGCCGCGGCATCATTCGCAGAGCGCGTTACGACCCCAAAAATCAGATCCTGTACGGCCACCGCATCACCCGGCCGGAGGCCCAGTTTGGTCGGTGATTTGCTCGCCGCCTCGACGCTGACCGCAACCAGCTGGTCGATCCGCAGGCGCCCCGTGTTCAGCGCTTCAAACGTAAGATACAAGGTCATCATCTTGGTTAGCGAAGCAGGATAACTAACCGCATCGGCATTCAGCTCGCTCAACACCCGTCCGGTGTCGGCATCGATCACAATCGATGCACCTATTGGCGCGGTTGCAAATCCTACCGTGCCGAGCTGAGTGTGATGATGATGGACATGGCGCGCCGCGTCCGCTCTCCCCCAAGCGATTATGCAAAGCGCCATCACCGTAATGCCGACAATGCTGACCTTTGGCGCCCGGGAACCGCCCCCGCGGAACCCGCCGCGCTGCCTTACCGCATTCATTGCAACCCCCAATTTCCCCCAAATTGCGCGTAATCAGCGATAACGCGCAATTATCGCAGAGGAGAGTAGATAAAACTACAAGAACTGTCGAATCGTAGCGGCTTTCGGCTGGCGAATCCTGTCGAGGACGCCGGTTTGGTCCGGTCGACTTGGCGTCGCGGCAATGCTTTACTCATGGACGATCTTGATCGCCATTTTTGTGCAATGCACAAAAATGGATTGCAACGCAAAGCCGATTGGGGTTAAAGAACCCGTGCAGCGCAACAGGCGCGATGATCGGCAGTGAGGACACATGGAGAGTAGAGGCAGACGGACCCCGCGCGCGTCGGCATCGGCAGACACCCCGATGTCACCGGCAGCGTCCGAACCCGGGGATACGCCGGTCTCGGAACGGGCGGCCCAGTCCGGCGACCAACCGATGGCGCCGAAGGCGTCGGAGCCGGTCAACATCGAGGAACCGGAGGACGAGCTGATTTCGCCGCAACACTTGGTGGAGCGCATCTCGCCGCCTCCATCCGAGCCGCACGCCGTCCCTGCACAGAAGACCGAGGCGAGCGCAGAAGTCGAGCATGAAATTTTCGCGATCATCGCCGAATCGCGCGCGGTCATAGCTCGCGGCGTCGAATCGATCAGCGACGAATTTGTGAGCTTCACACGACACAGCATCGACACAAGCGCCCAGACCGCAATCCAGATGCTGGCAGTAAAAACCTGGGCGGATGCCGTCGCCATCAACACCAGTTTCGCGCGGACGAGCTATGATCACTGGCTCGACAGTGCAGCCAAAGTCTCCGAGCTGGGCATCAAACTCGCCATCGAGTCGTCAAAGCCGTTCGTCAGCCGGATCGGAAAAGTATTAGGCGGGGCCGGTCCAAGCCGTTGAGCGACTCGCGAGCAGGCGCTGTTCATCTGCTCGGCCCGCCGTTGTGACGAAATTGATACCAGTGCCGTATTTCGCGGCAACCGCCGAGGCCGCGACCGGCGAGCATGCCCGGTAGTACGGCGAGCCAGAAATCTTGGCCCGGATATTGGCTCACGACGCTGCTCCCGCCTCACCGCTCGGTCGCGTTTCCGCCATTTCGAGTTTGCAATATTGACGGTGATCGCCGCGGCGGTTGTCGCGATGTCCAGGTGCGCGTGCCGCCAAGGCGGGCCGCAGCCGGACCTGGGTCTTGCCTTCGCGCCGGGCGCGTGCACAATTCGCTCGCTTTTGAGGATAACAGCGAGCGGGCGGGCATCGCCGATTATAGCGAGGACGACATGAGGGCGCTGGTCGCGGTCAAGCGGGTCATCGACTACAATGTCAAGATCCGGGTCAAAGCCGATCACAGCGGTGTCGAGACCGCCAATGTGAAGATGTCGATGAACCCGTTTGACGAGATCGGCATCGAGGAGGCTCTGCGCCTGCGCGAGGCCGGTATCGTCAGTGAAGTCGTCGCTGTCTCGCTTGGCGCGGCGCAATGCCAGGAGACAATCCGTACGGCTTTGGCCATGGGAGCCGATCGCGGCATTCTGGTGCAGACCGACGCCGAATTGCAGCCGCTTGCGGTCGCCAAATTATTAAAGGCAGTGGTTCTCGACGAAAAGCCCGAAATCGTCATCCTCGGCAAGCAAGCGATCGATGACGACTGCAACCAAACCGGTCAGATGCTATCGGCGCTTCTCGGCTGGCCGCAGGCGACCTTTGCGTCCAAGATCACAATCGGCGACGGACAGGCCGAGGTCACCCGCGAGGTCGATGGCGGCCTCGAGACCATTTCCCTCAAGTTGCCGATGGTGGTGACGACCGACCTCAGACTGAACGAACCGCGCTACGCCTCGTTGCCCAACATCATGAGGGCGAGGAAAAAGCCGATCGCGACGACGACGCCCGAGGCGCTCGGCGTCGATGCCACCCCGCGGCTGAGCGTACTCAAGGTAGAGGAGCCGCCAAAGCGCCAGGGCGGGACCAAAGTGAGTTCCGTCGCCGAACTCGTCGACAAGCTCAAGACCGAGGCACGGGTGATCTGATGGCTGCTCTCGTCGTCGCCGAACACGACAACCGGGCTCTGAAGCCCGCGACGCTCAACGCGCTCGCCGCCGCCAAAGAGATCGCCGGCGATGATGTCGAGATCATCGTCGCCGGCAGAGATTGCCGGGGGGTCGCCGAAGCGGCTGCGCAGATCCCCGGCGTAAAGCGCGTCCTCTTGGCCGAAGATGCGGCCAATGAACATGGGCTCGCCGAAAACGTAGCCCCGATACTGGTTCAATTGGCCCGGAATTACAGCCATCTCGTGGCGCCAGCGACAACATCGGGTAAGAACCTGATGCCACGGGTCGCGGCTTTGCTCGATGTCATGCAGATTTCCGACATCAGCGCAGTGGTCTCGCCCGATACTTTTGTCCGGCCGATCTATGCCGGCAATGCACTGGCCACGGTCCGGTCGACAGATCCGATCAAAGTCATCACCGTGCGCGGCACCGCATTTCCCCCAGGCGAGGCAACGGGTGGATCGGCACCGGTCGAAGCTGTGGCGTCGACGGGCGAGGCCGGGCTGTCGCAATTCGTCCGAGCCGAATTATCGAAGTCCGAGCGCCCCGAATTGACAAGCGCCCGTATCATCATCTCCGGGGGGCGCGGCATGCAGTCCGGAGACAATTTTCGCTTGCTCGAAAAGGTCGCCGACAAGCTCGGCGCCGCAATCGGAGCATCGCGGGCAGCGGTCGATGCCGGCTTTGTCCCAAACGATTACCAAGTCGGCCAGACCGGCAAGATCGTCGCCCCCGAACTCTATATCGCGGTCGGAATCTCCGGCGCCATCCAGCACCTCGCCGGCATGAAGGATTCGAAAGTCATTGTCGCTATCAACAAAGATGAAGAGGCGCCGATATTCCAAGTCGCCGATTACGGATTGGTCGGCGATTTGTTCAAGGTTCTGCCTGAGCTGGCCGACGAGTTGGAGCGGCGCCAGTGAGCGCCGTCGCCCCGTCGGCCATGGCGCCGAGCATCGATCGGCTACACCGGATCGGGGTGATTGGCGCGGGGCAGATGGGCGGTGGGATAGCCCATGTGTGCGCGTTGGCCGGGCTCGATGTCGTGCTGACCGATATCGGCGACGACGCGGTGCAGCGCGGATATCAGGCGATCGAACGCAATCTCGGCCGGCAAGTGGCACGCGGCCGCATCCGCGCGGAAGAACAAGACGCGGCGATGTCTCGTATTACAACCGGGCTCGATTACGCACTGTTTGGCGATTGCGACATGGTCATCGAGGCCGCGACCGAAAAGGAGGAGATAAAGCGTGAGATTTTTAAGCGGCTAACACCCAAATTGCGCCCCGAAACACTGATCGCCACCAATACATCTTCGATTTCAATTACCCGACTCGCCGCCTCGACCGACCGGCCCGAGAAATTCATCGGCATGCATTTTATGAACCCGGTGCCGGTGATGACGCTCGTCGAATTGATTCGCGGCATTGCCACCGACGAGGCAACCTTTACCCTCACGCGCGACTTGGCCGTCAAGCTTGGTAAAACCCCGGTTGCGGCGGAGGACTATCCGGCCTTCATCGTCAACCGCATCCTGCAGCCGATGATTAATGAAGCGGTTTACGTGCTTTACGAGGGAGTGGGTTCGGTCGAAGCGATCGACACCGCGATGAAGCTCGGCGCCAATCATCCGATGGGGCCGCTTGAACTCGCTGACTTTATCGGGTTGGACACGTGTCTGTCCGTCATGCAAGTGCTTTATGAGGGGCTTGCGGACAGCAAATATCGGCCCTGTCCGCTGCTCGTCAAATATGTCGAGGCCGGGTGGTTGGGCCGCAAAACCGGTCGCGGCTTTTACGATTATCGCGGCGACAAGCCGGTGCCGACCCGCTGAGCTGCGAAACAGTGTCTCGGCTGCTTGTTCCCGTTTGGCCGATTCGTTATCAAGCTGTCACACATGCGTGCTATCCCGCCTCGCGACCGAGAAAAACGGGTTTCTGGTGACGGCCTATTTGGACAACTGCCCCGCGCTGGTTTTGAATGCGGACTTCCGCCCTCTGAGCTACTTCCCGCTGTCGCTGTGGTCGTGGCAGGACGCGATCAAGGCGGTGTTTCTCGATCGTGTCAATATTATTGACCATTACGATGTCTCGGTACACAGCCCGTCGCTCGAAATCCGGCTACCCAGCGTCGTCTCGCTCAAGGAATACGTGCCGGCGGCGCGGAATCCGGCTTTTACCCGCTTCAATGTGTTCCTGCGCGACCGTTTTACCTGCCAATATTGCGGCGAGCCCTATCCGTCGCACGATCTGACGTTTGATCATTTGGTGCCGCGCTCGCGCGGCGGGCGGACGATTTGGACCAACGTGGTCACGGCGTGCGGCACCTGCAATCTCCTGAAGGGCAACCGGCTGCCGCGCGAAAGCGGCATGTACCCGCGTCACCGTCCGGTACAACCGTCCACCTATATGCTGCAGGAGAACGGGCGCGCGTTTCCGCCCAACTACCTGCACCAAAGCTGGCGCGATTATCTTTACTGGGACACCGAGCTCGACCCTTACTGAGCCGAGCCTGGTAACGCGCTTGTCACATTGCGGTGGATCAGGCTTAATTTGTCATTCGGCACGCAGGTCGAGAGGCGATCCAGCCTCGCACGCGATCGCCGGTGCGCGCTGACAGCTTGGAGGACAAAGGTATCGCGGTGTCGATGAGCGCGGATTTGGCGGCGAAGAAGGAGCGGCTGCTCGCGCTGATCCGCCGCCGCTCGCTGTTGCTGCATCGTGACTTCACGCTCTCATCCGGGCGATCGACCAGCTTTTTCTTTGATATGAAACGCACTTTGCTCGATCCCGAGGGGGCTGTCCTGGTTGCCGATCTGCTGTTCAATATGATTTGCGACAAAGATGTCGCCGCGATCGGTGGGCTCGAGACCGGCGCCATCCCGATCGTCGCCCTGTTGGCCGCGCGCAGCTGGCCGGAGAGACCAATCACTGGTTTTTTTGTGCGCAAGGAAACAAAAGGTCACGGAACCGACCAGCGGATTGACGGGCTTCTCGAACCAGGCTGCCGCGTGATCCTGTTTGAGGATGTCACAACAACCGGCGGCTCGGTGATGCAGGCAGCCGAGCAGGTGCGGCGCCTCGACTGCAGGATCGTCAAAATTATCGCGATCGTCGACCGCCTCGAAGGGGCCCAAGAGAATTTCCAGCAAGCCGGCATCCCCTTCGAAGCGCTGTTTACCTGGCGCGATTTCAATTGAACACGCTGGTTGTCGATCTGGCTGCAGCCCATCTCAAGCGTCAGTTCTTGAACCAGACGCAGCGCAGTCGCTTTGGCAATCTCGAAGCGTTACTGGAGCTGGCGATCTACGCGCGCGGCTGTATCGCATCATCGCTGTCGCCGAGCCGAATAACCGTCGCCTTTGTCCTCGAACGCGTGCTCAACAAATGCGCCAAGGATCTCGAAGGCAGGCCGGTACGCATCTCGGAAATCGCCGAACTCGGTGCCCGGCTGCAGCCGCCGGTGCAGCGCGCGGTAGAGTTCCTCGCCGGGATCGATGATGACGCGGTCGAAGTCGCGGCCGCGCTGATCCGCGCCGATCCCACCGCGGCGCGATGATCCCGGTGTCGATGGCCCTCCCCCGCCCGCAAGAACCGCGCTGAGGGCGGCGCGATGAGCCTCACGCAGTCGGTGATCCATTTTCGCTCGGACGGCCTGGGGCTGTCGCCCGAGGAATATGCGCGGCTGCTCACCCGGCTGATGGAAGGGAACGACGCTGTCGCCGACGAATTCTCGCTGGGCGGAGCGGTCGAGCAGCTCGAGCGACGCATGGCGCAAGTGCTCGGCAAGGAAATGGCGGTCTTCATGCCGTCGGGCACTCTCGCCAACCATCTCGCGGTTCGCCTCCTGGCACGACGCGGGCGGCGGGTGCTGGTCCAGCGCGAAAGCCACCTCTATTGCGATAGCGGCGACTGCGCCCAGGAGCTGAGCGGGCTGACCTTGGTGCCACTCGCCGAGGGGCGGACAAGTTTTACATTGGATGAGGTCAGCCTCGAAGTCGCGTGCGAGGCCGAGGGGCGCGTCCACGCCCCGGTCGGCGCGATCTCGATCGAAACCCCGGTACGGCGTCGGCAGGGCGAGGTTTTCGACTATCCAGAGATCGGGCGCATCACCCATTTTGCGCGCGAACACGGGATCGGCTTGCATCTCGACGGTGCGCGCCTGTTTCTCGCGGCTCCCTATACCGGGATCGCACCAGCGGTCTATGCCGCCCCGTTCGATACCGTGTACGTATCATTGTACAAATACTTTAACGCGGCCGGCGGGGCGATCCTGGCTGGGCCGAGAAACCTGCTGGAAGGGCTCTATCACCAGCGCCGGATGTTTGGCGGCGGTTTGCGGCAGGCTTGGCCCTACGCGGCGGTGGCACTCTATTATCTCGACGGCTTTGCCGAGCGCTTTGCCGAGGCGGCAACGATCGCCGACGAACTCCACCGCGCGCTGGCCGCACATCCTCGCGTCGAGATCCTGCGCTCGCCGGCCGCGACCAATGTCACCCGCCTGCGCATTCACGGAAGCGCCGGCGCCGTGACTTTTTCTGAGCGCCTGGCGCTGCGCGGCATTTCGATCCGGCCGCCGCTTTTCGCAGCCGCTGATCGCGCCGAGTTCGAGCTGATCGTCAACGAAACCATCCGGCGCCGCCCCGTTGCTCAGCTGATAACCGATTTTGCGGAGGCGCTCCGCTCAGATTGAGCTTGGAGCGACCGGATGGTCCGCAGATTGACGCTTCGCCGCCAACCCCTTATGTAATTTGTCGTATTATGGCTGTCCTTCCGATCATCTCCGCCCCGGATCCGCGCCTCAAAATCAAGGCGCGGCCGGTCGTTGTGGTCGACGACGATGTCCGTCGGCTGATGGACGACATGCTCGAAACGATGCGCAAGGCGATCGGCATCGGGCTCGCGGCACCCCAGATTGGCGTGGCAAAACGGGTCATCGTGCTCGACGTCGCGCGCCAGGGAGAAGAGCCGCAGCCGATGATGCTCGCCGATCCGGAAATTCTGTGGCGTTCGGTGGAGCTGGCGACCTTCAACGAAGGCTGTTTGTCGTTGCCGGAGCATTATGCTGACGTGACGCGCCCGGCAGCGATCCGTTTGCGTTACCTCGATTACCAGAACGAAATCCGCGAGATCGAGGTGTCGGGGCTGCTCGCGACCTGTATTCAGCATGAGGTCGACCATTTGGATGGTGTGCTGTTTGTCGACCATATTTCCCTGGTCAAGCGCGGAATGATCCTGCGCAAGCTCGCCAAGGCAAAGCGCGCCCGCAGCCTCGCTGCCGCCTAACTCCGACGTACCGCGTCCACCGTCGACGCGAAGGAGTGCCGGTTGGATCTCGTTTTTATGGGTGCGCCGCCGTTTGCCGCGACGATCCTCGGGGCGTTGATCAGCGGCGGCCACAACATCCTAGCCGTCTATACTCAGCCGCCGCGCCCGGCCGGCCGCGGTTATCGACTGCAGCCCTCCGCGGTGCAAACGCTCGCCCAACGGCACCATCTCGAACTGCGCTGTCCGGCAAGTCTGCGCAGCGACGAGGTTCAGCAGGAATTCGCCGCTTTTACGGCCGTGGCGGCAGTGGTCGCGGCCTACGGGTTGATCCTGCCGCGGAAGATGCTTTGCGCCCCGCGCCTCGGTTGCCTGAATGTTCATGCCTCGCTATTGCCGCGCTGGCGCGGGGCCGCCCCGATCCAGCGGGCTTTGCTGGCCGGCGACACCGAAACCGGAATTACGGTCATGCAGATGGAGGAGGGTCTCGACACCGGCCCGATTCTGATGCAGCGAGCCTTGTCGATCGGCCCCGAGGAGACTGCGGCGGGTTTGACCGAGGCGCTCGCCCGGCTGGGCGGCGAGCTCATACTCGAGGCGTTGGACAAGCTCAATCAGGGCCATCTGACACCGCGCCCGCAACCTCGGGAAGGTGTGACCTATGCCGCGAAAATCGAACGCGCGGAAGGCCGCCTCAATTGGCGCCGCCCGGCGGCTGAACTCGAACGGCGGGTGCGCGCTCTTGCTTCGTGGCCCGGCGCTTTTTTCGAATATCGCGGCGAAGAGATCCGCGTTCTGGGTGCAGGGGCGCTGCCCGGTTCCGGCGACGAGCCGCCGGGAACAGTGCTCAACGATCGTTTGTCGATCGCCTGCGGTTCCGGCGTGTTGCAGCCATCGCGACTGCAGCGGCCCGGTAGGAGCCCTCTCGATACCGGCGATTTTCTGCGCGGCTATCCGATCGCTGCGGGAACCTTATTGCCGTGCCCCGCTACAAGCTGACGATCGAATATGACGGCTCCGGGTTCGTCGGCTGGCAGCGCCAGCCACACGGGTTGTCGGTGCAGGAGGCTCTCGAAACCGCAGTGAGAAATTTCTGCGGTGAGATGGTTACGGTCTGGGGCGCGGGCCGCACCGATGCCGGCGTCCATGCGCTCGCCCAGGTGGCACATCTCGATCTCGTACGCGCGGCGCCGGCCGATGTCGTGCGCGGCGCTTTGAACCATTACCTGCGGACCACGGCGATCAGCGTTCTTGTCGTCGAACAGGTCGCCCCCGATTTTGACGCCCGCCTTTGCGCGCTCCAGCGCGTCTATGTTTACCGCATCCTGAACCGGCGAGCGCCGGCGGCGTTGGAGCGCGGGCGGGTGTGGCGAGTAGCCCCGCCGCTCGACGTCGATGCGATGACCGAAGGGGCCCGGCACCTGATCGGTCACCACGATTTCACATCTTTTCGGGATCGGCTTTGCCAAGCGAAATCGCCAATGCGCACGCTCGATGCGCTCGAGATCAGCCGCGTTGGCGACGAGATCCGGATCGAAGCGCGAGCTCGCTCGTTCTTACACCGGCAAGTACGCAACATGGCGGGTACGCTCGAACTCGTCGGTATCGGCCGCTGGCAGCCACAAGACGTAGGCGCAGCGCTCGCCGCTCGCGATCGCCGCGCCGGCGGCCCGACCGCACCCGCCGAAGGACTCTATCTCGCCGAAATCCGATATCCTGCCGATCTTCAAGGCTAACATTTGCGGTACTACGACCAGAGCGCTTGGCGAGCACGCGAGGAGTGAGGCGGGAGATGGGACGTAGCGCAATGGAAAATCTGTCGTTTGCTTCGCGGTCGCCGCAGCCACCGCGAGAGCGCGCCGAACCGCAGCTGGCGGATCCGAACGCCCGGCCCCCGCTCGACCCTCCGGCAGCGCGCGATCCTACCCTTCTACCTCTTACCACAGACAGTTGGGTGCGCCCGCCCACCGCGCCGGTGATCGCCGCATCTGATCGGCCACCGACCTCGGTGGCCGACGACCCTCCGGGCGCGCTGCGCCGGATCGCCGTTGCCGGCAGCATCGCCTTTGCGCTTGCCGGGATCGGCATCGCCGGCTTCCTGCTGCTGACCAACCCCGCAAAGGACGTAGGGGGCGCTGCGGCAGTCTCATCCTCGGCACCGCTGAAAACAGATCGCACATCCGATTCGGTTGCTGGCGATGCAGCCGCAACCCACTCGGCGGCCAGCACCACCAGCCCCGAATCGCCAAG
>JAFAHP010000464.1 GCA_019237175.1 Alphaproteobacteria bacterium | reverse complement strand
CGGTCGGACCTGGCTCGATGCGGCTGAGTTAAACGCCGTACTCGACGCGTATGGCATCCCGCGGGCGGTGCAGCAGATGGCTCGGCTCCCGAGTGCTATCGAGCTGATCATCGGTATTGTAGACGATCCTGTGTTCGGTCCCGTGGTCGTGTTCGGCCACGGCGGAACGGCGGTCGAACAGATCCGGGATACCGCGCTCGCACTGCCGCCGCTCAATGAAGCGCTGGCGCGCGCGCTGATGGCGCGCACACGCGTCTGGCGGCTGTTGCAGGGCTATCGCGGCTGGCCTGCGGCAGCCATCGATGTTGTTGCGGAAATCTTGATCCGCGTGGCCCAGCTCGCGGTCGATCATCCGGAAATTTGCGAACTCGACATCAATCCGTTGTCCGCCGGCGCTGCAGGAGTGATGGCGGTCGATGCCCGGCTGCGGGTCGCTGCGGCGCGGCCAAGAGCGGCGCGGCTCGCCATATCGCCTTATCCAAGGGAGCTCGAAGCCACGGAGAGGCTGCGCGACGGAACGGTCGTCAGACTTCGCCCGATCCGTCCCGAAGACGAGCCGCTGCTGCAGGATTTGGCCAGCCACATGAGTCCGCAGGATTTGCGGCTTCGCTTTTTCACCGCGATGAAGGGGCTGAGCCATCAGCTCGCGGCGCGGCTGACGCAAATCGACTATGACCGCGAGATGGCCCTGATCGCGCTCGCGGCCGATGCCGATCAGGCGCTCGGGGTGTCCCGCTTTGCCGCGGACCCGGATAACCTGCGTGCCGAATACGCTGTCGAGGTACGCAGCGACTGGAAGGGTCGCGGGCTCGGTTACCTGTTGATGACCCGGCTGATCGAAGTGGCACACCGGCGCGGCATTGGCGAACTGATCGGCGAGGTGCTGCGCGAAAACGCGGCCATGCTGCAAATGTGCCGGGCTCTCGGCTTCACGATCAGCGCCGACCCGCAAGATCCCGAGTTGGTGCGGGTGAGCAAACCGCTTCAGCAGGTATGATCGCAGTGTGGGGGCCGACCCCTGTAAAAGCGCGAAAACAGGGTGAATTATTGATTTCGCCCCGGAATTTGCTTGGCTTTTCTTCGATAAAGCCATCTCGATCAGAGGCTTAGGAGACGCTGCCCGGTTACCGCGAACAGGGGTCCGCACTTCGCCCTGCAGGGGGCGGAATCGAGCTATCAGGGGGCGAACAGGGGAGGTTCTGTTTGCGATGATCATATTGCTACATTGAGAAATTGTTTAGACGCTGACAAATGGGTGCAAACTCTCCGGTGGACAAGGTGTCGGAGACCGAACGCCAATACTCGAGCGGTGTTGCGAGCCCCGGTCGAAAATCGAGGGTTTCGAGACAGCGTTATGACCAGTCGCCGCGATGTGCGCAGGCAACCGACCACGGTCGGCGAGAGCTCTATGCTGGAGATCCGGGTCAATTCTCGGGCAAGGTGAAGACCGCGCATGGGGATGCGATGCCGCGGAGTGCATGGGTTCCGAGGGGGATCAAGGGCGCTTCGGTCTCGACGGCAAACGCGCCCGACACAAGAACCGCCTTCCCAAGCGGCCGGCACAGCCCCTCCAAGCGACTCACCAGATTGACGGCGGGGCCGATCGCGGTGAAATCAAGGCGATCGGCGGCGCCAATATTGCCCCACAGCATCTCGCCGAGGTGCAGGGCGGCACCGAAAGGCAAAGGCGGCAGCCCTTGCCGACCTCGCTCTTTATCCAGATGCGCCATCCCGGCCCGGGCGGCGGACACCGCGCGCAGAGCGGCATCGCAGGCGCCGCGCGGCGCCCCATTGACCACCGGAAAGATCGCCAGTACGCCGTCGCCGATAAATTTCAGCACCTCGCCGCCGAAGGCGTGAACCGCGCCGGCAATGCGATCGAACCAGGAGTCGAGAGCCGAGATGACCTGGGTCGGGGGATTGCTATCGGAGAGCGCCGTGAAGCCGCGCAAATCGGCAACAAGCAGCGCTGCCTGGATAGTCTCGCCGATGCCCCGTCGCAAGGGAGCGGCCAGCACCCGCGCGGCACTTCGCCGGCCGAGATAGGCTTCCAGGGTCGCCGTCAACGTCGCGCGCGCAGCGAGAACGGCAAGAGGTGCGGCGGCGAAGCGCGCGGCCCGACGCAGTTCATTGGTTTCGCCAAGGGTGAATGGACGCGGTCCGATCCAGCCGAGCGAAGGCCCATCTGGGCTCGGCCCGATTGTGTCCTGATGCACGAGGCCGGCGGCAATTCCGGCGAGCCAGCGCCGGCCGGCATCGTCGGGTGGGCTCGCCTCCAGCACGGCCGCGGGTCCTCCTGGCGCGAACCCCAAGGCCTCGATGACCTCCCCGCTCTCGGCGCGCCATAGCCAGGTGCGCCTGGCAATGAGGGGGTGCGGAACGTCAAGCGTCAGGGCGCCGCCCGCGAGCGGCAAGCCATCCTCGACCAGATGCGCGCCGAATTCAGCCAACAGCCCGTCGGCCCCCGCGGTCTCAGCGGCTGCATCGACGAGCCAAGAAAGCGTCGACGAAAGCTGCATGGAGCGATCGTGGGGTTGATGGACCACCCTTGTCACGAGCTATCTCTAACGACGGGCTCTATCTAGACCACCGGCTTCTCCCAGATCGCGCTTACGGCGGCGTAGCCGTCCACGCCCGGTAGCGACTATCAGGCCAGTGTCCGTCGAGCCAGCGAAGTGCTTGTCAGATCATCGCCGTATCGCGCCGGAAAGCCGACCGAGAATATCGCCGGCCTCCGCCATCATCCGCTCGACAGCGTCGGTGGCCGAGGGAACATCGTTGACAAGGCCGATTCCCTGTCCGGCCAACCAGGGCATCTC
>JAFAHP010000540.1 GCA_019237175.1 Alphaproteobacteria bacterium | reverse complement strand
ATGACCGAACCGATCCGCTTTACCCTTGACGGCGCCGAGGTCGAGGCCGAACCGACCGAGACGATCTGGCAAGTCGCCAACCGCATCGGCACCGAGATCCCGCATCTGTGTTGGCTGCCGCAACCCGGATATCGGGCCGATGGCAATTGCCGCGCCTGCATGGTCGAGATCGAGGGCGAGCGGGTGCTGGCAGCCTCCTGCGTGCGCCGGCCGACCCCGGGTATGAAGGTGCAGACCGCGAGCGAGCGCGCCCGCGCCTCACGCAAGCTGGTGTTCGAACTTTTGGTCGGCGACCAGCCGGCCCGCGCCGCCGCGCACGACCCCAATTCGCGGTTCTGGCAATGGGCCGACCGCGTCGAGGTCAGGCAAAGCCGGTTTCCGCGACATGCCGCGCCGGCCCCCGACCGCAGCCATCCGGCGATGGCGGTACAACTCGATGCCTGCATCCAATGCAATTTGTGTGTGCGTGCCTGCCGCGAGGTCCAGGTCAATGATGTGATCGGCATGGCGGCGCGCGGCTATCACGAAAAGGTCATCTTCGATTTCGACGATCCAATGGGCGTGAGCACCTGTGTCGCCTGCGGGGAGTGCGTGCAGGCCTGCCCGACCGGAGCTTTGATGCCGGCGAGTTTGGTCGACGCCAACGGTGTCTACACGAATGAGCCCGACCGCGAAGTTCACAGCGTGTGCCCGTATTGCGGGGTCGGCTGCCAGCTGACCTACAAGATCAGGCAAGACCATATCGTCGCGGTCGAAGGCAGGGACGGCCCCGCCAACCACAACCGGCTCTGCGTCAAGGGCCGTTTTGGCTTCGACTATGTGCACCATCCCGACCGACTCACCGAGCCGCTGGTTCGCAAGGCGGGGGTGTCGAAGCACGACGTCGAGATCGATCCCGCAAATCCCTATACCCATTTCCGCAAGGCCACATGGGTGGAGGCGCTCGATCTCGCCGCCGCCGGCCTTAAGCGCATCCGCGACCGCAAGCCTGCCCCGGCGCAGGCCGGGGGCAAACGCGCGCTCGCCGGTTTCGGCTCGGCCAAGGGCACAAACGAGGAGGCCTACCTCTTCCAAAAGCTCGTGCGCACCGGGTTTGGCAGCAACAATGTCGACCATTGCACGCGGCTGTGCCACGCCTCGTCGGTCGCGGCATTGATGGAAGGGATCGGCTCGGGGGCCGTAACAGCGCCGTTTACGGCGGCCGAGGATGCCGACGTGATCATCGTCATCGGCGCCAGGCCCACCGAAAACCACCCGGTAGCCGCGACCTTTTTCAAACAGGCGGCAAAGCGCGGCGCCCAGATCATTGTGATGGACCCGCGCGGCTACAGCCTGATGCGGCATGCGACGATGACATTGCGCTTCAACCCCGGGCGCGATGTCGCGATGCTCAACGCGGTGCTGCACACGATCATCGAAGAGGGTCTTTATGACCGGCAATACGTCCAGGCCCACACCGAAGACTTCGAGAAGTTACGCGCGCACATCCGCGACTATCCGCCGGAAAGGATGGCTGAGATTTGCGGCATCGACGCCGCGACGCTCCGCCATGTCGCGCGCACCTATGCCCGCGCCGAACGCGCGATCATCTTTTGGGGCATGGGTATTTCGCAGCATGTCCACGGCACCGACAACGCCCGCTGCCTGATCGCATTGGCGCTGGTCACCGGGCAAGTCGGGCGGCCCGGCACCGGGCTGCACCCGCTGCGCGGCCAGAACAATGTGCAGGGCGCCTCCGATGCCGGGCTGATCCCGATGGTCTACCCCGATTACCAATCGGTCGAAGACGCCGATGTCCGCCGCCGATTCGAGGATCTGTGGCAGTCCCCCCTCGACGACAAGCGCGGGCTGACCGTGGTCGAGATCATGGATGCGGTACATCGCGACGAGATCAAGGGCATGTACGTCATGGGCGAAAACCCGGCGATGTCGGACCCCGACGTTACCCACGCACGCGAAGCCTTGGCCAGGCTCGAACACCTCGTCGTTCAAGACCTGTTCCTGACCGAGACCGCCAAATACGCCGATGTCGTCTTGCCGGCCTCGGCTTGGCCCGAGAAGGACGGCACCGTGTCCAACACCAATCGCCAAG
>JAFAHP010000320.1 GCA_019237175.1 Alphaproteobacteria bacterium | reverse complement strand
AGAGTCTCGATCCCTTTGAAACATTGGCCGAAAACGCGGTCGAACCGATCGAGATGACGTTCGTCTTTGACGAGAGCGGTGCGCGCGACGAAATAGAAATCCTCGACCAAAAAGGCGGCGATCCGTTCGTTCATCGCCTCCAACAGGGTCAGATATTCGCGCAGCGAGACCGGGACCCTGGCGGCGCGCAATTCGGTAAAGAACGAGAAAAACACGGCTAATCCCGCGGGCCTCGCCTGCCCCTCACCCTCCCGCTGCGCGGGTCGCTCCCTCTCCCCGCAAGCGGGGAGAGGGCTGGGGTGAGGGGCCGACGGTCGTTGGAGTTCACGAAACCATCACCGGCGTTCGCCGCGGCGGTGCAGAAACGCGAGGCGCTCGAACAGATGCACATCTTCTTCGTTCTTCAGCAACGCGCCGTGCAGCGGCGGGATCAATTTTGCCGGGTCGCGGGTACGCAAGATTTCCGGCGAAATATCTTCGACCAGCAATAACTTGATCCAGTCGAGCAGTTCCGAAGTCGAAGGTTTCTTTTTCAATCCCGGGACCTCGCGAATATCGAAAAAGATCGCCAGCGCCTCATGCACCAGGTCATGCTTAAGGTCGGGGAAGTGGACATCGACGATCTTCTGCATCGTCTCGCGGTCGGGAAAGCGGATGTAATGGAAGAAACAGCGGCGCAAAAAGGCGTCGGGCAACTCCTTTTCGTTGTTCGAGGTGATGATCACGATCGGCCGGTGGCGCGCTCGAATTGTCTGACGCGTTTCGTAAACGTAAAACTCCATCCGATCGAGTTCGAGCAAGAGATCGTTCGGGAATTCGATGTCGCCTTTGTCGATCTCGTCGATCAACAGTACCGGAGCTTCTTCGGCGGTGAACGCCTCCCACAATTTGCCGGGGATGATGTAGTTGCCGATATCGTGAACCCGCTCGTCGCCAAGTTGACCATCGCGCAGACGCGATACCGCGTCGTACTCATAAAGACCCTGCTGCGCCTTGGTCGTCGATTTGATGTGCCAGGTAATCAGGTCCCTGCCGATACCGCGAGCGATTTCGTGGGCGAGGATCGTCTTGCCGGTGCCGGGCTCGCCTTTGACGAGCAACGGACGTTCAAGGGCAATCGCCGCATTGACGGCGACCCGCAGATCTGGTGTCGCCACATAGCTGTCAGTGCCCTCGAAACCTCGCATCCCGGCCGGGTCCATCAAAGTTGCGCGCTCACATAGCCCAAGGTCGCGCACGACGCCAGTCCGAGCGCGGTGATCCCGCCGCCGGGCGCAGGGGAGCGGTGGCCGCGCTGACATGCTCTGCAACGTCCCATCGAGATCACCCAGGCGAATTGACAGGTATCTTCGCGATCCCCATACTGCCGCGCTTTCCTGCCCGGCCAATAACCGGTTGACGCCGGTTTGACGGCGACGAGGAGAGTGGCGATGACACGCGATCCCGGCGATTTGCGCCGGTGCCCAGCACGGGTTCGCAGCAGCAGGCCGGCGGCCCTGCGACGACGACGATAACGCGCGTCACCAACACTCGCTTTCCCGATCTTTTGCGCAGGAGAATTTCGTGATTACACCCGTGATGCCAACCTACGGGCGGTGGGATGTCGCCGTCGACCATGGCGAAGGCTGTTGGCTTTACGCTCAGGACGGCCGCAAATTTCTCGATTTTACGAGCGGTATCGCCGTCACAGGGCTGGGCCATTGCCACCCGCATTTGGTCGAAGCCCTGACCCGGCAGGCAGGCCGGCTGTGGCACAGCTCGAACCTGTTCCGCATTCCCGGTCAGGAGCAGCTGGCGCGCCGGCTAGTGGAGAATACTTTTGCCGACACCGTCTTTTTTGGCAATTCGGGAGCTGAGGCGTGCGAGTTGGCGCTGAAAGTGGCCCGCAAATACCAACATGACACCGGGCATCCCGAACGTTACCGCATCATCGGTTGCGACGGCTCGTTTCACGGCCGCACTTTTGCAACCCTCGCTGCCGCGGGCAATGAGAAGTATCTCGAAGGCTTTGGTCCAGCGATGGACGGGTTCGACCATGTCGCCTTCGGCAATTTGAACGAAATGCGCGCCGCTGTCGGCGGTGAAACCGCGGCGATGATCGTCGAGCCAGTGCAGGGCGAGGGCGGGGTGCGGCCGGCTTCGGACGACTATCTGCGCGGACTGCGCGCCATTGCCGACGAGTTCGGGCTGCTCTTGATCTTTGACGAGGTGCAGTGCGGCATGGGGCGGACCGGAAAGCTGTTCGCCTATGAATGGTCGGGTGTCACCCCTGATATCATGGCGGTCGCCAAGGCGCTCGGGGGTGGCTTTCCGATTGGGGCTTGCCTTGCCAGCGAGCGCGCCGCGGTCGGCATGGTGCCGGGGACTCACGGCTCGACCTTTGGCGGCAACCCGTTGGCGGTCGCCGCCGGCAACGCTGTCCTCGATGTGATGCTCGAGCCCGGGTTTTTTGATCATATCCAGGGGGTGGCGAAGCGGTTTCGCGGCCGGCTCGACGAATTGGTCAAGTCTTATCCGACGCTCTTCGCAGAATTGCGCGGATCGGGGCTGTTGCTCGGCATCCGCTGCATCGTGCCGGCCGGCGATATCGTGACCCGGCTGCGTGAGAATGGCTTGTTGACGCTGACCGCGGGCGACAACGTCTTGCGATTGTTGCCGCCGTTGATCGTCAGCGATGCCGAGATCGGTCAGGCGATGGATATCCTGCACAAAGTGGCGCGGGAATGGTCGGCGTAAGGCGCATCGCACGCGAGCCGGCGCTGGTCGACGGCCGGCTCGCACCGCGCCACTTTCTCGACATCGATCAGTTCGACAGTGCCGAGTTGCGCGGCATTCTCGAGGTTTCCGCCGCCTACAAGAACGGTCGTCGCAACCGTCCGCTTGCCGGCAAGACCCTGGCGATGATCTTTGAAAAGCCGTCGACGCGCACGCGTGTGTCATTCGAAGTCGCGACGCGTCAGCTCGGCGGCGACACGATCTTTTTGAGCACCACCGACAGCCAGCTCGGGCGCGGCGAGACCATCGGCGATACGGCGCGCGTTTTGTCGCGCTATGTCGATGTCATCATGATCCGGACCGACCTTTCGCAAAAACTCGAAGAACTTGCGCACTATGCGTCGGTGCCGGTCATCAACGGGCTGACCAATGCCTCGCATCCGTGCCAGATCATGGCCGATGTGATGACCTTGCAGGAAAAGAAGGGGCCGCTTGCCGGCCGAACGGTGGCTTGGAGCGGCGACGGCAATAATGTCGCGGCGAGCTGGGTCCACGCGGCGGTGCGCTTTGGGTTTACCCTGCGGCTCGCCTGTCCCGCGGCGCTGTCGCCCAACCCGGCGTTGCTCGAATGGGCTTGGCGCGAGGGCGGCCGCGTGAGCCTGACGCAGGAACCGTGCGAGGCGGTGGCCGGTGCGGATTGCATCGTCACCGACACTTGGGTATCGATGGGAGACGAGGCCGGCGGCCGCCGCCACAATCTCTTGGCACCCTACCGGGTGGACCAAGCATTGATGGCGCGGGCCAAGCCCGATGCGATTTTTATGCATTGCCTGCCGGTCAAACGCGGCGAAGAGGTCACCGCAGAGGTGATCGACGGTCCGCAATCAGTGGTGTGGGACGAGGCCGAGAACCGGTTGCATGTGCAAAAGGGGATCTTGACCTGGTGTCTCGGTTGAGCTTTTAGGGCGCGGACACCGCTCACGGCCACCGGCGGGCCGGGAGAAGGGATAGGTTATCTTGACCGCAGCAACGGGCCGCGTACCAGACGATCTCGTGCAGCCGTTCCGCATCGGTCCGTTTGCATTGCGCGGGCGGCTGGTCCGGCTCGGGCCGGCGCTCGACCACATCCTGTCGCGGCACGATTATCCCGAACCAGTGGCGGCGATGCTCAGCGAGGCCATCACACTTGCCGTGTTGCTGGCCGGCGCACTCAAATACGACGGCGTCTTCACGTTGCAGACCAAAGGCGACGGACCAATCCGGCTGATTGTCGCGGACGTCGCGACCGATGGCGCGGTGCGCGGCTATGCCCAATACGACCAAAAGAAGCTCGATGCCGCGATCGCTTCGGCGGCCGATGCGACATTGGCGTATTCGGTCCCGCGGCTGCTCGGCGGCGGTTACATCGCCTTTACCGTCGACCAAGGGGAGGACACCGACCGTTACCAGGGCATCGTCGAGCTGGCAGGCGCCACCCTGGCGGATTGCGCACAGCATTATTTCCGGCAGTCGGAGCAGATCCAGGCCGGCATCAAGCTGGCGGTCGGTCAGACCGGACCGGGCGGCGCCTGGCGCTCCGGCGGCCTAATGTTGCAGCGCGTGCCGCCGGAGGGCGGCTATAGCGTCATCGCAGACGACGTCGAAGACGCTTGGCGGCGCGCGATGGTGCTGATGAGCTCGGCGACGTCGACGGAGCTGATCGATCCCGCCCTCAGCCCACACCGCCTGCTCTTCCGGCTGTTTCATGAAGACGGCGTGCGCGTCTACACCACTCACCCGCTCGCAGCACGCTGCCGTTGCTCGCGCGAGCGGATCGAGACGATCTTGCGCGCCTTTCCTGCCGATGAGCTCGACGACATGCAAAAAGAGCCGTTGACGACGGTTACCTGTGAGTTTTGCAGCCGGCGTTACACGTTCGACGCCGACGAGATCGGCCGCCTCGCCCCGGCGTGATCGCAGCGGGTTCGCCAAGAGGCGGTGATTTACCGGTCATTTCCGCGAAAGCGCCCGTGAAGGCGGGAAATCGAGTGTCAAAACACTAATTCTCGGAGCCGAGGCTTTCGCATTCGCGTGAGTTAAACCACCAGAGCATCCACGCAGACACCGGCCCCACGGCCACGATGGCGGGCGCCGGCGACCGAAACCGGATGCGGTGATGGAAAGGGGTATGACCGCAGATTACGAAACCGAATGGCACGCCCGTTTTGGTGAGGCGCCGGATCTGAGCGACGAAGTTCCCGAGATCCCTTGGCTGCGTCAGGTGCTGTTGCGGCGTACGCACCGCCGCTACGCCGCGCAACCGGTGGCCGAGGCATTGCTGCGCTTGCTGCTCGGCGCGGCGTTGTCCGCCTCGTCGAAATCGGATTTCCAACAGGT
>JAFAHP010000204.1 GCA_019237175.1 Alphaproteobacteria bacterium | reverse complement strand
GACGCTGGCCCGGATCGTCTGCGTGCGGTCCGACACGATATGGATTTTGATCGATGGCGGCAGCGAGGCTTCGAGCTGCGGCAATGCCCTCTTGATGGCGTCTACGGTGGCGATGACATTGGCGCCGGACTGGCGCTGCACGGCGATAATGATGGCCGGCTCGGTGTTCATCCAGCCGGCCAGGTTCACGTCCTGGGGTGCAACGATGGCGCGGCCGACATCGCGCACTCGAATCGGCCCGCTGCTGCCGAAGGTGGCGCTACGGTTGGTGAGAATGTAGTCGTTGAACCCCTCCGCCGTCATCAACTGATCGTTGGTCTGCAGCGCGAAGGCCTGATTGGCGCCATTCAATGTGCCTTTCGGCTGGTCGACCGTGGCGCTGGCGAGTGCCGTTCGCACCGCTTCGAGGTCGAGGCCCTGCGCGGCCAGCTGGGCCGGGTTGACCTGAACGCGGATCGCCGGGTTCTGTTCCCCGCCGACGGCAACCTCGCCGACACCCGGCATCTGCGAGATCTTCTGCGCCAGGATGCTGTTCGCGTAGTCGCTGACCTTGGTCAGCGGCAATGTTTCTGAAGTCAGCGCCAGCATCAGCACCGGCGTGTCGGCCGGGTTGGTCTTCCGGTAGATCGGCGGATTGGGCATCGTCGGCGGCAACTGGCCGGCCGCTGCATTGATCGCCGCCTGCACATCCTGCGCCGCCGAATCGACCGTGCGGCTACGATCGAATTGCAATGTGATCTGTGCATACTCGGTGGCGCTGCTCGAGGTCATTTGCGTCAGGCCGGGGATTTGGCCGAACTGCCGTTCGAGCGGTGTTGTAACAGTGCCGGCGACGGTCTGCGCATCCGCACCCGGCAATTGCGCAGTGACCTGGATCGTTGGCGAATCGATGTCGGGCAGAGCCGACACCGGCAACAGCTCGTAGCCGATCAGCCCCAGCAGCAGGATCGCCACCATCAGCATGGCCGTGGCGATCGGCTTGCGGATAAAGGTCGCTGAAATATTCATCGTGTTGACCCCTCACCCGCCTCGCTCCGCTCGGCGCCCTCTCCCGCAGTGCGGGAGAGGGGCTCTAAAGCGAGCGTCTTGCAGCCCCTCTCCCGGAGGGCGGGAGAGGGGGGACCTGGCCCGCAGGGCTGGGTAGGTGAGGGCAATGCTGTCATGGCAAGAGCCCGGAGCTCGCTGTGGTCGGGTTCGGCACCGCAGCCGGGTTGTTCGGATCGGCGAGAGATATGACGGTGCCGGGGGTCAACCGATATTGGCCGCGCACGACCACGCTCTCGCCGGCATTCAGGCCTTTGTCGATCAAAGCGACGCCGTTGAGCGTCTCGCGCACCGAGACGGGCCGCATCGATACTTTGTGATCGGCGCCGACGACAAACACGTACTGCCCTTGCGGTCCCTGCTGGACGGCATCGAGTGGGACCGTCAGGCCATTGTCCTGCACCTGGGTCTCGACCCGAACATTGACAAACATGCCGGGCCACAGTTTGCGATCTGGATTGGGAAAGATCGCCTTGAGGCCGATCGTTCCGGAGGTGGGATTCGCCTGGTTGTCGATCGCGGCCAGTGTGCCGGTATCGAGCTCGGTCTTGCCGTCGGCGCTCAATGCGATTGCCTTGACCTGACCCTTCGCCAACGCCTCCTGCACCTTTGGGATATCAGCCGCTGCCAGTGTGAACATGACGCTGATCGGCTGGATCTGATTGATCACCACCAATGCGTTCGGCTCGCTCGGAGAGCCCCGTGTCGTGCTCGAGTGAATGATGTTGCCGACATCGAGCAGACGGATCCCGGCGACCCCGTCAAACGGCGCCACCAGCTTGGTATAGGCCAGCTCGATCTTGGCATACTCGACCGCCGCCTGATCGGCTTTGATCACGGCCTCTTCCTGAGCATTCTTCGCCTGCTGTGTGGTGACCTGCTGCTCCGCCGCAAAGCCTTGCTTTTGCAGCGGGATGTACCGATTGAGGTTGACCCGGCCATTTTCCAGATGCGCCTGGTCGCGGGCGAGATTGGCCTCTGCCTGATCGAGCTGCGCCTGATAGGTGCTCGGATCGAGCTGGGCCAGCAGCTGGCCCTTGCTGACGGATTGGCCATCCTTGAAGTCGATGCTGAGGATCTGCTCGGTGACCAGGCTGCGGACCGTCGCGCTGTTCAGCGCTGTGACATTGCCGATGCCGGTCAGCACGATCGGAAAGTTTTGCTCCTTGACGGTAGCGGCGATGACCGGAACCGGCGCGGGGGGCTCGGGCGCCTCGCTGCCACTCTCGGTGAAATGCCGCGAGCCGAGGTAGCCGACCGCAACAACCGCGATCATCGCCAGTCCAGCGAGCAGCGGGGCGCGCCGCGGATGTTTCGCGGCGGATCGCTCGGCTGCAGCGGGCGCGGCGGTCATGTCGGCGTGCTCCTAGGAGACGCGCGGTCTGGCAGCGCGGCAGACGCTCACCACAAGAAGGGCTAAGGACCCGAAAAGCAGCATTGCGCCGCCCATGAGGTGGTCCAGCCCGGCAAAATCGATCAGCAAACCCGTCGCGGCGACCAGCGCCAGAAGTGCCGCGGCCAGCCGCGTCTCGCCAAAGAACATGCCGATCAATTCGGCGGCGAGTTCTTTGAAAATCGTCATCAGGCAAACTCCACGCTGAGCCTGCGGGCAAAGCCCGAGGCGATCAGACCCGCGCCGAGGAACAGAGCGATAAACAACAGCAGTGCCAGATCCTGCCCGGGCCAAGCGATGCCGAGCCCTTCTCCAGTCCAGAACACGCCAAAAGAGCACAACATGATGCTAACGCCGAACTTGAGGAAATTCTCCGGCACCCGCGACAGCGGCCGATGAACGACGGCGCCGATCGCCAGAACCAGGATGCAGGCCGCGAGCGCGCCGAGGCTGGCAGACACCAAGAGGCCGCGCCCGGCCCCCACCGCGATAA
>JAFAHP010000807.1 GCA_019237175.1 Alphaproteobacteria bacterium | reverse complement strand
TGCACCGGCAAACTGCAGCGTGAACAGAGCGTCATCCACGTCGTCGCCGAGCGGCTCGATGATCTGACCCCGCGACTCAACACCCTGCGCGAGCGCACCGGCGACGAGCCGCTGCGCCAGGCGGTGAAACCGCCCTTTGCGGTTCCGGAAAAGGCGCCCGGTTACGATGTCCGCGAGATTGTCATCCCGAGCCGCAACTTCCGTTAGGATCGGGGTAGGACAGCTTTGGCCCTTCGCATTAGCAGGTCGGCTTCTGAGAGCATGTGTGCTCACCCGCTACACCAGTCAGGCTGGTTTGCGACGGTATTCACTTCTTTTTTATTGCGCGCCGAAAGCGATCATATCGCTCGCTTATTCGCGGGTCCTTTGAGAACGTATGCATATCATATGCGCGGATAATCTGCCCGATGTCACCGAGTACATTTAGGGGTAAACGATCGATATACGATTCCCCCCTGCAGGTCAGCAGCTCGAACGCCAAGCCGAATTCGTTATTATCAATATAGCCCTTTACATCTTCATCATAGATCTTTGAGTAAATCGTAGGGCATTCTCGCTTGAGCAAGTCAAGCAGTCGCCGCAGGTCGCTTTCCATGTCATAACTCTTAGGAGGCATCTGTCGGATATCCTGTGACAATCTCACCACGTGGATCGATCACGACCTTGATATCCACTCCGTCACGCGTGCCCATTTTGACGATGCGGTCGCCGCTCAGTTGCGGTTCGATCGCGGTATCATTCGCAACATCCTCGATTTCCTTGATGATCTTATCGTCGGACCAGTCCATTGGAAACTCGCTCTTCCCTAACTTTCCTGCACCTGCTCGGTGGCCGCCGCCCGTCGCGTCACCTTCGAGGATGTGCTTGCGCCGCTCCGGCGTGATATAGGCACGTGGCGGCATATTTGCCGGGCGTAACTTCGATCAGTTCTTCGGTTGGTTTGAGGTGGCGGCGGAGCGGGCGATGCCGGCACGGGCGAGCACGTCGGCGCGCTCGTTTTCGGGGTGGCCGGCATGTCCGCGCACCCACATCCACTCGACTCTGTGCCGCGCCGCGACGGCTTCGAGCCGCTGCCACAGATCGACATTCTTGACCGGCTTTTTGTCGGCTGTGCGCCAGCCGCGCGCCTTCCAAGCGTTGATCCAGCGGGTGATGCCATCGCGCAAATATTGGCTGTCGGTGTACAGCCGAACCCGACAGGGCCGCGTCAACGCCTCGAGGCCGGCGATTGCTGCCGTCAGTTCCATGCGGTTGTTGGTCGTGGCAGGTTCGAACCCAGAGAGTTCCTTTTCGACGCCGCGAAACCGCAGGATCACGCCCCAGCCTCCCGGCCCGGGATTGCCGCTGCATGCTCCATCGGTAAAGACCTCGACCGCATCGCGTGCGGATGTGGCGACTTCAGGCATCAAGACCGTAATCACGCACACTAGTGACGGTGCGGTGGAACCGCAATTTGCGTAGGAATTCGAGCGGATCCTTCGGCCGCACAAGGGCTCCCGCCGGCTGGTTGAGCCAGTCGAAGAGGCGCGTCAGCAAGAACCGCAACGCGCTGCCGCGCGCGAGCAGCGGCAAGGCTGCGAGCTCGGTCGGCATCAGCGGGCGCGCTTGCCGATAATTGTCGAGCAACAGCCGCGCTTTGGTAACGTTAAGGCTGCTGTCGGCTTCAAAACACCAAGCATTCAGACACACAGCCAAATCGTAGGCCAGGGCATCGGTACAGGCGAAATAAAAATCGATCAGGCCCGATACGATGCGATCGCGAAAGAACACGTTGTCCGGAAACAGATCGCCATGAATTACACCTGAAGGCAGATCGCAGGGCCACACGGTCTCAAGAAATCCGAGCTCCCCGTCGAGCTCTTCGGCGAGCCCCGGGTGAACTTCGCGCGCCCGCCCGGCACAGGCCGCGAACAGCGGCCGCCAGCCGGCAACCGATAAATCGTTGGCGCGCCGCATGGTGAACGAGGCTCCGGCGCTGTGCAACGCGGCGAGTGCCTGGCCGACCCCGGCGCAGTGAAACGGCTGGATGCGGCGCGGCCACATGCCGGCAAGAAACGTCACGATCGCCGCCGGCCGGCCGCACAACTCGCGCAATGCGGTGCCGTCCCGTCCGCGCAACGGGGTTGGGCAGGCAACGCCCTTTTGCGCCAGATGCTCCATCAGTGCGATGAAGAAGGGCAGATCGGTGCGCGCCACCCGCTTTTCATAGAGGGTCAGGATGAAATTGCCGGTCTCGGTCGTGATAAAATAGTTCGAGTTCTCGACGCCTTCGGCAATTCCTTTGCAAGACAATACCTCGCCGAGGTCGTAGAGCGCGACAAAGGCCCTCAGTTCGTCGTCGGCAACATCGGTATAAACAGCCATCGGCGAGGGATACTCCCAAAAGTGCAAACTGCATCAGAGCGGCGCGGGCTTGTCTGCCGGGTGCCACTCGCTTACAGTCGCGGCGCCGCACAACCGTCGCCGTGGCGCGCGGAAATCGGCAGAAGGACGGTAGGGAAGAAAATGGCCGAGCAACCGATTCCAGCGCAAAAAGAGCCCTACGGCATCAACCTTGAAGCCGGCAAGAGGTATTTCTGGTGCGCTTGCGGGCGCAGCGCCAGCCAGCCGTTTTGCGACGGCTCGCACCAGGGCACCGGGCTCACCCCGGTTCCCTTCACCGCCGAGGCGAGCGAGGAGGTATGGCTGTGCGGCTGCAAGCACACTTCAGACAAGCCATTCTGCGACGGCACGCATAACGGCCTGTGAGCCGGGC
>JAFAHP010000387.1 GCA_019237175.1 Alphaproteobacteria bacterium | reverse complement strand
ACAGCGCATTACCGCTGTTTTCGATCAGATTGTATCGCGATAAAGCCCCCTCACCCACCCTCTCCCCCCGCTTGCGTCCGCTTGGGGGAGAGGGTTGAGAAGGGTCGGCGAGGCGCCGCCGAGCCTTACCCGGATCCCCGGGTCGCGCCCGCGAGGATGAGGCGGATCGTCCACAACCCGATCTGATGGATGGCTTCGTTCAGCGGCCGCGCGCCGAGCAGCCCAAAGCTGTAGGCGAACAGCACCCAACCCGCCGGGAGAAACAGTCCCGCGAAGACAACGAGTTTGAGTGCCGACAGGCGCCCGCTGTAATCGTTCCACGGAGAGCCCATCGGCACAGCTACGGCTGCGGCGCGATCCCTTTACATCGGCGGCTTGACGCCGTCTTTTTCAGCCGTGACGCTGGGCGCCGCGAGACTACCGTCGGCTTGTTTGCGGGCAAAAACGACCACGGCTGTGCCCGGCCGCAACAGATTCGGGTCACCCGGACCGTAGCCGACGATCGTGGCGTCGGGCGGGACGGTAATCTCCGATTCCTTCCCGTTGAGGCTGACTTTGATCGACTGACCTGTCGGCAGGGTGCTGACCTGCGCTACCGCCGCATTGGTCATCAAGCTGCCGGGGCGCAGGTCCGAGGGGTATTCGCTGAGCCGCAGGTTTGGCAAGTTCGCCGGCAAAATATGGATTTCGATCGCCTGCCGGGCATCGCTGGGCCCCTTGATCGAGGTAATGCCGACCTTGTCGCCGGGCTTGATGTCGGCGAGCGTCCTCGCAACCATGGTGCGCACCGTGAAATTGGGTGCGAGCGTCACGGTCACGGTCTTGCCCCCGCGCGCGTCAACGAGAAGCGTGTGGTCGGCGAACTTTTGGATTGTGCCGCGAACGATCGTCGGTGGCGCTGCGGGCGGAGCCTGGGCAAAAGCCGGAATCGTCAGCGCGGTGATCAGGATAAAGGCGAAAAATGATGCTGGTCGCATGGTCGCTTATCCTCCCTGCTGGTTTGTCGATGCTGCCAACGCGACAGAAATGACATCCCTATCATTTGCGCGGTTGTAAACTTTTAGTGACCGGCGATCATCGGATCGGTTGGCTCGGTTCTGCCGCCGTTCATCCTATGATAGGAGCACACAGCTTCGGAATTTTTTCACCTCGGTGATCGGCGTCGCCCGCCGGCTGGGCGCCCCGAATGGGTCGAGCGGTGCGTCGACTGGGCGGTCGACCGCTTCGTCCGGGCCCTCGATCCAGCCATTGCCCGAATTGCGTCCGCCTGCAGGCTCATTCAAATCCGCTCGGCCGATGTGGGTCACTTCGGCGCATGGGACGCGCATTGCGCCCGTGGCGCGGTGTGCGCGATGATCCGATGATTGAAAAAAAACAAAAATCGGAGGAATTCATGGCCGAAGACGCCATCGCCGGCATCGCACCACGCCCCGGCGTCACGATCGCCGCCCGCATGGACCGCTTGCCGCAGACCGGCTTTATGCTGCGGTTTGTCACGCTTTTGGCGCTCGGCGCTTTTTTTGAAGTCTACGACAACGGCCTGACCACTTACATCGCGCCCGGTCTCTTCAAAGCCGGCATCATGGTGGCGACCACCAAGGGATTTTTCGACGTCCACGGCTTTGCCAGCCTGATCGCCGCCACCTTTACCGGGATGTTTATCGGCACGTTGTTGTTGAGCCCGTTGTCCGATTATTTCGGCAGGCGGACGATCTTCACATTCGCGCTGGTGTGGTACTCGCTGTCGACATTGATCATGGCGACCCAGTCGAGTGATGTCGGTCTCGTGATCTGGCGCTTTATTGCTGGAATCGGGATCGGTGTCGAATTTGTCACAATCGATACCTACCTCTCCGAGCTGGTGCCGCGCGAACGCCGCGGCGCCGCTTTCGCCTTTGTCGCCACGATCGGGCTCCTGGCCTATCCGATCGCCGCGCTCCTCGCGTTTCTGCTGGTACCGCACGCGCCCTTCGGGATCGACGGCTGGCGCTGGGTCGCGCTGATCGGCGCCGGCGGCGCGGTCATCGCGTGGTGGCTGCGCCTCGGGCTGCTTGCCCAGCATGGCCGCCATGCCGAAGCCGATCGGGTGGCGCAGATGATCGAGCGGCGGATCGAGGCGGAAACCGGCCGCCCGCTGCCCCCGCCGCAGACGATCGAGGGCGAAGTCGAGGAGGCAACCGGGGCCTTTATCGAAGCCTTTCGTCCGCCCTATTTGAAGCGGACCGTAATGCTGGTGATCTTTCAGCTGCTGCAGACGATCGGCTATTACGGGTTTACCAGCTGGGTTCCGACCTTGTTGATTTCGCAGGGGATCAACATAACCAAATCGCTCGCCTACACTTTCGTGATCGCGCTGGCCTCGCCGGCCGCGGCACTGGTCGCGACGCAGATCGCCGACCGGTTTGAGCGCAAATGGCAAATCTCGGTGTCGGCGCTGGCGATCGCGACCTTTGGTCT
>JAFAHP010000767.1 GCA_019237175.1 Alphaproteobacteria bacterium | reverse complement strand
GGGCTGCGACGGTGCTGTGCAACGGCGCCAAATTGACGAAGGGGGGAGCCGCCTTTGTCAACACCGAGACGATCTTCGCTGGCGGCAAATGGGATACCTTTCGCATGCTGACCCATCCCGGGACCGCGATCTTGCCGGCGGCGCTGGTCGCAGCAGAGATTTCGGGCGCCGCCGGCCGCGAGTTTCTCGTCGCGATTGCCGCCGGTTACGAGGTTATGGAGCGGATGGCCGCCGAATTCATCCCGACGGTCATGTCGCGCGGCTTTCACGCCGGCCCCGTCTTCGCGATTTTCGGGGCCGCGATCGCCGCCGCCAAACTGGGCGGGCTCGGCGAAAGTCAGATTCACGACGCGATTGCGCAATGCGTCAACCTTGCCGCCGGCAATCTCGAAGGGGCGCGCAGCGGCGGGCGCTCGCTGCGCGAGGGCGGTGCCGTACGTAACGCCTTGCTCGCCGTGGCGTTGGCCCGACACGGCACGCCCGGCGGCGAGACGACACTGGAGGGCGAGGCCGGCTTTTACCATTCTTACGCCGGGAATAATCGCGGCGACTTGCGTTACAGCTTTACCGGTCTGAACCGCACCGATCTCGCCAAGATCACCGAAGGATTGGGCCGCGACTGGGTCTTTCTCGAAACCTTGTTCCGGATTTATTCGACCGCCGGCTACAACATCGCCCATGTCGATGTGACGGCACGGCTCTGCGAAGAGCACGATATCCGATGCGAGGACATCGACCATATCGAGGCGTTGGTCAACTGGTTCGAGACCGAATATCCCAGTCCGGCTTTCCCCAGCCGCGGCATCGAGAACCCGCCGGGTGTCGGCAGCACTCAATATTTCACTGCCTGGGGTGCGGCCCGCCGCGGCTACCCGCTGCTGCGCGGCGACCGGCCCCCTCCCGGCGAGGGCGACCCGCCAGAAGTGCTCGACCTGATGCGCCGCGTGCGGTTGATCCCGACCGTGCGCCGCACGCTGTTCGGGCCGCGGATCACGGTCCACACAAAGGACGGCCGCAGTTTCACAAAGGACGGCACCGGCCGCGAATTCATCTGGGATTTCGAAGAGGAAGCGCGCCGCATCCGCCCGATTGCCTCGGGGCTCGCGATCCCGGAGACGCAATTTGGCGAATTGATCGACGCCTGCCGGCATCTCGACACGCTCGACCGCGCCGCCAACCGGCTGATCGCGCTGACGATCCCGCGCTGACCCAGCCGCCCGCCCGGGTAAGATCAGGATGGTCTTTCTTGGCAGGGTTAGACCAAGAGGCCCGCCGTGTTTGCTTAGGCGTGTTGACCCCACAATGAAATCCGCGACCTCACAGCACGGCGACGGCCTCGATTTCGATCAGAAATTCGGGCTGCGCGAGCGCAGCCACGGCGACGAGCGTGTGCGCCGGCATTTTCGGCCCAAAGAACGCCTCGCGGACCGGCCCATAATCGGCGCGGTAGCGGATATCGGTCAGGTAGGTATTGACCTTGACAATATTGGCGATCGTCCCGCCGCCCGCCTCGATCTGCGCCTTTAGCGCGGCCAAGGCGGCGCGCGCCTGGGCCTTGAAGTCGCCGGGATGGGCGCACCCGCCCTTCTCGTCGTAATCGACTTGGCCAGCAATAAAGAGGATGGTCTCGGCACCGCTCGCCTTGATGGCTTGGGCATAGATCGGTGGGTCGTACACGCCTTTGGCGGCATAGGGCTCGATGGTCGGCACTGCAGTAGCTCCCCGTTTCTGCGTTATTCCGCGGCTTCGGCGACCTCGCCCGCGGAACGCGGGTGTGCCATCAGCTGGTCCCAGCTGTCGGCTTCCATGAATTGGGCCCAGCGGCGGTAGAGGTTGCGCAAATTGTGCTCGCTCGATTTGGCCTGGGTCAGATCGACGACGACACCCGGCAAATCGAACCCCTCCCACGCGTAGTTTGCGACCTCGCTGCCGAGGCCCTGCTCGTAATTGTACGGAAACCGGCGCGCAATCACGCCGCGGCTCGCGGCATGCGCGTAGTTCCAGTTTTCCATGTCGTCCTGCTCGGTCATGCCGGCGGGACCGGAGTAGCGTATGTAGTAGTCGCGCAGAAAATCCTTGACCTTCGGTGGGGCCGCCTTGTCGACCAGAAACCAGCGCCAGATCTCGGTCTCGTGTGGGCCGCGCGGGTGCCACACTGCGATCGTGCGCGGCTGGCGGGCGAGAAACGCCATGGTCGGGAACACTTCGCCGACCAAGGTGATCAACCGGCCCCACTCACCGCGCCGGCGGCGGCGTTGCGCTTCGCATTCGTGGAAATAATCGGAAACGACTGAAGAATGCTGATAGCCGGGCGGCATCGCTGCGGCCCGCGGCAACAAATACGCGGTCGTCTGATGGCCACGGTCCGGAACCGCGATGTGCAGCTTTTGCGCCAGATTCAATTCCGGCATATCCCGCCGGCCGGCGCCGGACGGGCCGACACCGACGATGTCTACCGAGCGGTGGCTGATGTTGTGATAGCTGTCGCCGCTGAAATTCTCGGCTGGGAATTTCCAGTTGCACGGCACCCGCCACTTCTGGATCCCGCCAAGGATCTCCGCACCACCGTCGCTTCCATCCCAGGCGTCAAAGGTCTGGTCTAGATAGTGGCGGAAATCGCCGAGATATTCGATAAAGGCCGGCGCCCTTGGGTCCCAGGTAGCCCAGATTGCCCCTTTGTAATTGCACATCTGTGCCACCTCGACCAATCCCCACTCGGAGCGGTCGAGGATCGAATGATAGGCCTCGCGGAAATACGGCACACCGACCAATTTGCCCTCGGTTGAATAGCTCCAACCATGATAAGGACAGGTGAAAACCGGGATGTTGCCTTCGTCATAGCGGCACACCTTCATGCCGCGGTGTCGGCAGGAGTTCAGGAACACGTGGATGTGGCCGGCGCGGTCACGACACAGGATGACACTCTCTTCGCCCATGCACGAGACAAAGAAATCCCCTGGGTTCGGGATCTGGCTCTCGTGTCCGACAAAGAGCCAGTCGCGGGCAAATAACCGCTCCTGCTCCTCCCTGTAGATCTCCTCGCTGACAAAGATCTCTCGGCTGATCTGCCCTTTTTGCAGATCGACGAGCCCGTTCTTATAGACCGACCCCGCTACCGCCATGATCACCGCCCTCCTCTTGTCTGTGGCGCATGTTATGGTTCGCGTCACCCCTGCGCCAGCCGCGGCAGCGCGAGGATGTACTACCCCTCGCCCCCG
>JAFAHP010000396.1 GCA_019237175.1 Alphaproteobacteria bacterium | reverse complement strand
GCGCGCTCGCGCTCATCAGCTGGCGTCGGTGCGCGCACCGCTTCCCGCCGCAACGATATCAGCGCCGATCGCGGGCGAGAGCCGGTGCCCTCTGCGATTGACCAGATGGACCGCGATGAGCGGACCTTACTTCACCAGGTCTTTCCCCTCGGCTATATGCGCACCGACGGGGTGCCGGGAGCGGATTCGGATGGATGATGCGGGCGATGGTGCGGGCGCCTGCGGTGCGACGAACAGCGCCGCTCCGGTCACCGCCGGCGCCGGTGGTTACAGCCCGGTGGCGCAGGCTTTACACTGGCTGGTCGTCGGCCTCGCTATAATGGTCGTGTCGCTTGGTTTAGCTGCGGGATCCGCGCCGCATAACAGTGCAACCCGCGCCGATTTGCTGCTGGTGCATCGCTCGGTCGGGCTGACCATCCTCCTGTTAATGGTGCTTCGAGTGCTGTGGCGCTGGCGGCATCCGCCTCCCCCGCTGCCGCCGTCTCTCGCGCGGGTTGAGGCGGCATTGGCGCACCTTACCCATCTCGGTCTTTACCTGATCTTCATCCTCATGCCGCTTGCCGGATATCTGGCCTCAGCCGCGGCCGGCCACACCGGCACGTTCTTTGGAGTTTTCGAGATCCCCCGGCTGGTACCGGTCAACGAACGCCTGTCGCAATGGGCGATCGCACTCCACCTCGTCGGGCAATACGTTGTCTACCTGCTCGTCGCGCTACATGTTGCCGGGGCGCTTTATCACGCTGTGATCAGGCGGGACGAAGTGCTGGGGCGGATGCTGTGGCACCACCGCAGCGCGCGGTTCGGCTCCTAACCGGGGCCGGAGGCGACCAGTCTCAGGTGGCTGCGAAAATATTCGAGCGCCTCGGCGAGGTTGCGGGACACGCGCAGTTTCTGGCGTCCGGTCTGGACGATGAATTCGCTCGGGCGACTCGCAGAGGCAGCCGTCTTGATGATCATATAGGCGGGCGCCTCATGGGTGTGGCGGAACACCGAAAACCGCGCGAGACCCGGGAAGTGATCGATCGCGTAGTCGCGCCACACGCCGCGCGTCACGTGCAGGCTGTACAGGCCGAGAAGCTGGTTCAGTTCGGCGCGCGTAAAGTACAGGGTGCGCTGGCGCGCCCGATAATCGCCAAGGCTATGCACCGTCGCTGTCTTCCGGCTCATCGCTTACCTTCGCCAATTGTCTCGAAAACAAAGTCTCCGCGATTTCGCGGGAGCCGTCCAGCGGCCTCGCGCGGCGATAGTGTCTCAGCCGGCGTCACGCGCGCGTCTCATCGGCGTCTCACGAATTCTTTCATTCGAACGGGAGCTTGACGCCCGCTTTGCCGGGGACCATGGAGGCGGAGGAGTGGTGGGGTGCGAACTGCGATGGAGCAGGGCGTGGACGAAGTCGAATGCGTTGTGGTCGGGGCCGGGGTCGTCGGGCTTGCCGTGGCGCGCGGCTTGGCTCTCGCAGGTCGCGAGATCCTCGTCGTCGAGCGTGCCCGGACGATTGGGTTTGAGACATCGTCGCGCAACAGCGAAGTCATTCACAGTGGCATTTATTACCCAAGGGACAGTTTAAAGGCGGCGACCTGCGTTGCCGGCCGTCATCGGCTCTACGCCTATTGTCGCGAGCGGGGGATTGCGCACGCGCAAATCGGCAAGATCATCGTCGCCGCCGACGAAGGCGAATTGCCGGCGCTCGAACGGATCGCTGCCGCGGCGCATGGCAACGGCGTCGACGATGTCGAATGGTTGAGCGCCGCCGAGGCGCGTCGCCTCGAACCCGAAGTGCGCTGTGTGGCGGCATTGTTGTCGCCGTCGACTGGGATCATCGACAGTCACGCGCTGATGCTTGCCTACCAGGGCGAGGCCGAGGCCGCCGGCGCGGTTATCGTGCTGCGCACCCCGGTTCTAGCGGGGATGGTCGTTGCCGACGGTTTTGAATTGTCGGTCGGCGGCGATGATCCCGCCCGCATCCGCTGCCGATACCTGGTCAACGCTGCCGGGCTTTGCGCCCCAGCGCTGGCGCGGGAGATCGATGGCGTGCCGTGCCACTCAATCCCCCCGGCCTATTTCTGTCGCGGCATCTATTTCACGCTCAGCGGCAAGACCCCGTTTCGCCGGCTCGTCTATCCCGTACCGCCGGCCGGCGGGCTTGGCGTGCATGTTACTCTCGATCTCGCCGGTCAGGCCCGTTTCGGCCCCGATGTCGAATGGATCTCCGCCATCGACTACACGGTCGACCCGCGGCGCGCCCTTGCGTTCTATACCGCGGTTCGGCGTTATTGGCCGGGCTTGCGCGACGGCGCCCTGCAACCCGGCTACGCCGGTATTCGTCCCAAGATCAGCGGTCCGGCTGAGCCGGCCGCCGATTTTGTCGTGCAGGGGCCGGGAGTCCATGGCGTCCCGGGCCTGGTCAACCTCTATGGAATCGAGTCGCCAGGGTTGACCGCTTCCCTAGCCCTGGCAGACGAAGTCGCAAAGCGTCTCGCAGAAAGCTGAGCGACGGCCGGCGGACTTACAATCGGTCCGCGAATTCCCAGATGTTGGCCCACCCCGCACCGCCGATCCGAGCGGCAACGCGCGGGAGCGGTCGGCGACGGCCGAGCGGAGCGTGCAATGCTGATCGGAGTTCCGAAGGAAATCAAAACCCATGAGTACCGAGTGGGGCTGGTTCCCGGCAGCGTGCGCGAACTGGTACATCACGGCCACGGAGTGGTCGTCGAGAGCGGCGCCGGCGCCGGCATTGGCTTTGACGACGCAGCCTACGCAGCGGCCGGCGCGCGTATCCTCGCAGATGGCGGCGACGTCTTCGACGCGGCCGAACTCGTCATCAAGGTCAAGGAGCCGCAGCCGCAAGAGGTGGCCCGGTTACGGCGCGGGCAAATACTGTTTGCCTATCTGCACCTCGCCGCCGACCGAAAGCTGACTGAGGGACTGGTGCGCTCGGGAGCGGTCGCGGTGGCTTATGAGACCGTGACCGACCCGCGAGGCGGGCTGCCGCTGCTCGCGCCGATGAGCGAAGTCGCAGGGCGGATGGCGATACAGGTAGGCGCCCATTGTCTCGAAAAGGAGCAGGGCGGGATTGGAGTGCTGCTCGGTGGTGTCGCCGGGGTTCCTGCGGCCAAAGTCGTCATTCTCGGCGGCGGGGTCGCCGGCACGAACGCTGCCCGCATGGCGATGGGTGTCGAGGCCTACGTCACCGTCATCGACCGGTCGCTGCCGCGGCTGAGCGAACTCGACCTCCAATTCGGCGCCCAGCTGCACACGTTGTATTCGACGATGGACAACATCGAACGTGAGGTGGCGGCGGCCGACCTCGTGATCGGTGCGGTGCTGATCCCGGGTGCAGCGGCACCCAAACTGGTTGGCCGCGATCTGGTGCGGGCAATGCGGCCAGGGACGGTGATTGTCGACATTTCGATCGACCAGGGCGGCTGTTTCGAAACCAGCCACCCGACCACCCACGCCGTGCCGACCTATGTCGAAGAAGGTGTAGTGCATTATTGCGTAACCAATATGCCCGGCGCCGTCGCGCGTACCTCGACCGTCGCTCTCAACAACGCCACGCTGCCGTTCGTATTGGCGATCGCCGAGCGGGGTTGGCGGCGCGCGCTGGCAGAAGATCCCCACTTGCGCCGCGGGCTCAACGTATGTCGGGGGCAGATCACCTACCCGGCAGTGGCTCTCGATCTCGACCTGCCGGCGACGCCGGCCGAGGCGGCGCTCGCCGATTGATGCAGCAGCATTGCTGCCATAGTTTTGATGTTTTTCGCTGTTGTGCGATTTTTCTTCTATGGAAGCGCGGACGGCTTATCCCTATCTGACCGGAAAAGCTCTTCTGACGGGCTCGCATGAGACGGGGGAAATGACGCTGCTTCCGATCATTCCAACGCCGCGCGTCGACGAGTTTTTGGATCCGGTGCCCGGGATCGACGCGCCGCATTTCACCCATGTCGATGATGCCGCGATCGCCTCGATCACTGATCTCTACCGCGAAATATTGCCTGAGGGCGCGTCGATCCTTGATGTGATGTCGGGCTGGGTTAGCCATCTGCCGCCGGAAATACTCTATAGGCGGGTCGTCGGCATCGGGGTCAACGCCTGCGAACTGGCGGAAAACCCATTTCTTGACGAGTGGCGGGTTCAGGATCTGAACCGGGACCCGCGGCTCCCCTTTGCTGGTGGCGAATTCGATGGCGCGACCTTGTGCCTGGCGGTCCATCAGCTGACGCGGCCGCGCGATGTTATTCGTGAAATCGGGCGCGTGCTAAAACCCGGGGCACCATTGATCGTTACTTTCTCCCAGCGATGCCGGCCAAACCGCGCGATCGGCTGTTGGTGCCTGCTCGACGACGCCGGCCATCTATGTCTGATCGCCCGCCATTTTGCCGAAGCCGGCAATTGGGCCGAGGTCCGCTGCCTCGACCGCACGCCGCCGCGAGGCGGCGCCCCGCTCTACGCCGTGATAGGCCGCAGCCTTGGGGCGACCCGCCCCGGCAACGACGATTGAAGGTGAAGCAATCATCAGCTGTCGTACGCGACCATTGCGGTAAAGGGAACATCGAGGCGACTGCGGCCTTGCAGGAAACTCAGTTCGATGATGCATCCCGCGGCGGCCACGGTACCGCCCCGGCGGCGAACGAGGTCTATTGCCGCCTGCATCGTGCCGCCCGTCGCCACCAGATCGTCGAGAACAGCAACCCGCTGGCCGGGAGCAATCGCATCCTCCTGCATCTCGATCGTATCGCTGCCATATTCGAGATCATAGGTAAAACGCACGGTCCGGCCGGGGAGCTTTCCCTGTTTGCGGATCATCGCAAAGCCGCGGCCAAGTGCGTAGGCGACGGGTGCTGCGACGAGAAAGCCGCGTGATTCGATGCCGACCAGGACGTCCGGCTGATGCGGGCGCAATGCGTCGGCCAGCCGGGTCACGGTGGTCCGCCAAGCCTCCGGATGTGCCAAGAGCGTCGAGATGTCGTAAAACAGGATCCCAGGCTTGGGAAAATCGGGGATCGAACGGATGTGTTGCTTGAGGTCCATGACGCCGTCCTCGACCATTGATCACGGGCGATAAGGCCGCGGAAGAGGCCGCATAGCGGTTTTTCATGCGGTTGGAAAGACCTCGTCCGGCGGTCGCGAAGACATATTTTAAACCTGTCATGACCTCAGCAGCTGCGGCCCTGACCCAAACCGAAGATGCCGAAACACTGGTGCTGAGCGCAGCCGGGGATTGGCTGGTGGCAAGCGCGGCCGATCTCGACCGCGTTGCGCGGGCGCTCAAGCTCCCGCAGCGCCGCCGAGTGGCGATCGATCTCGCCGGCATCGACCGCCTCGACAGTGCTGGCGCGTGGCTGTTGCTGCGCACCGAGCACGATCTCTTGGCGCGCGGCAACCAGGTCGAGATGCGCAATCTTCGGCCGATGTTTGCACCGCTGTTCGAGCAGGTTCGCGCGTGCGGGGTGGTGACGGCGGTTGCGCACCCGCGCCCGGACCATCACAGCCTCGTAGGGTTTGTCGCGCGCATCGGCGAGGTCGCGATTGCTGTCCTCAAGCGCGAATATCGCATCGTTGGCTTCCTGGGTCTCGTCACGTTGACGGCGATCCGGGTGCTGCGCCGCCCTGCCCGGTTGAGACTGACGCCGACGGTCGCGCAAATGGAGCAGACTGGGGTCAACGCCCTTCCGATCGTCGGGATGCTCGCGTTTCTGGTTGGCGTCGTGATCGCCTATCAGGGCGCCGACCAACTGCGCCGTTTCGGCGCCGAAATCTATACGGTCGATCTGTTGGCCATCGGCATTTTGCGCGAGCTCGGCGTGCTGATGACGGCGATCATCATCGCCGGCCGCTCAGGGAGCGCGTTCACGGCCCAAATCGGGACGATGGGGCTCAACCAGGAGATCGATGCGCTCCGCACCCTTGGTCTCGACCCTGTCGAAGTTTTGGTAATTCCGCGTTTGGTAGGGCTGTTCGTGACTCTGCCGATGTTAACCATTTACGCTGATCTGATGGGACTTTTGGGCGGATGTTTGATGGCCTGGGGTGTGTTGGGGATCACGATTCCCGAATTTCTCAGCGAATTGCGATCCGCAGTCATCCCTCGAACTTTTTGGGTGGGCGTCGTCAAGGCGCCGGTTTTTGCCGCGATCATCGCTGCGGTCGGCTGTTATGAAGGCTTTCTCGTGTCGCGCAGCGCCGAAAGCGTCGGGCGGTTGACGACGTTGTCGGTGGTTGAATCGCTCTCTCTTGTGATTATCGCAGACGCCGTCTTTTCGATTGTCTTCTC
>JAFAHP010000359.1 GCA_019237175.1 Alphaproteobacteria bacterium | reverse complement strand
CCCCGATATTTTTTTGTGTTCAGAGAGACCGTTTGCCGTCGTTATCGGCTTATGACAGCAACGTTGAGGAGATGTTGACGCAAGAGCGTCAATCGATTAGAGAACCCGCTTATTAAGCACAGTGAAGATGCCAAATGTTATTAAAATTTGGTGATGATCATGACTCTGTTTAAGTAAAACGATGGCGGCGATCGCTTAAAAGCTTGCGCGATCTGCGGCTCAAGAAGGGCGCGCGAACGACCCTTTCCCGCCCCCTTGGCCTGGCCGGGATGCCCTAAGTCATGACGAGCTGGCGTATGAACTGACCCCCGTGCCCGGTCTTGCTCTGACCTGGTCCGGGCACCTACGTCTTATTTCTGAGCAACGTCAAAGACGTGGATGGCCGGGTCCGACCCGCGGGTCGAGCCCGCGGGCTAAAGGCCCACCGGCCAAGGGATTCTTATAAAGGGTAAATCACCGCTATCCGCTGTTCTTGGCGATGAAATCGAGGGTCTCGGCGGCGCCGCGCTCGGCATGGGTGGCGGCGACATGATAGGAATCGCCGGGCAGCACCACCAGCCGCGAATTTGCGATCTGCTGTTGCCAGGCCCGTGTCTCGTCGACCGAGGCGAGACCGCTGCCGTCGGTGGTGATGACCAGGGTCGGGCAGCGGATCCTGGGCAGGTCGGCGCGGATATCGGCACAGGCGATCGTTTTCATAAAGCCGATCTGGGTCGAGACCGCGGTGCGTCCCATATACCGGATCCACCATTCCACACCCTCGGGCGCAAACCCGCCGCCGAGGCGGCCGCCCATCGTCTGCCGGGCCCAGGCCTCGACCCCGTCGCGCTCGAAAGCCGCATTCAGTTCGGGGACCCGTTCGGCGGCACCGGCGCGCAACGGCGGCGGCGTGCCCACGACCGTCAAGGTCAGCACCCGCTCCGGCCGGCGCGCGGCAAAGGCGCGGGCGATGGTACCCCCGATCTTGGCCCCGACGACATGGAAGCGGCTGATCCCGCGATGGTCCATCAACCGCGCGTAGTCGTCGATGATTTGATCGAGCGTCCACGGAAAATCGCGCGGCATCGGGGTCGAGGCGCCAAACCCGCGCATGTCGGGGCGCACGACCTTGTAATGCCGCGCCAGGGTCGGGACCCAGCCATACCAGGCAAGCCCGCTCTCGGCGTTGCCGTGCAGCAGCAGCACCGTTGCAGGGTTGCGCCAGGGATCGGTGAAATCGTCGATCTCGTAATGCATGTCGAGATCGGCGGTCGGCTTGAATGTCGGCATCAGCGCTCCCTCCCCTTCTGATGCGGCTCAATTGTCGTTCTGCCCCTCACCCTCCCGCGGCGCGGGACCCTCCCTCTCCCCGCGTGCGGGGAGAGGGTTGGGGTGAGGGGCGGCCTCCTTAGGCGTGGAGGCCGCGGTAGTAGGTGTTGCGCAGGACCCGGCCGGGGAGCGCCCCGGTGTGTTTGCCGTCTGCGAGCAGGACCTCGCCATTGACGATCGTCATCATGATGCCGGCCGCCGGCTCCTTGATGCGCTTGGCGCCGGTCGGGAAGTCGTGCAGCACCTCGAGCGGCAGCGGCTTTACGGTATCCGGATCAAAGATCACGATGTCGGCCGCCATGCCCGGGCGCAACAGCCCGCGGTCGTAAAGGCCAAAGATCGAGGCGCTGTCAAAGGTCAGCCGCCGCACCGCCTGCTCCAGACGCATGACCTGCCTGTCGCGGACCCATTCGGCGAGCAGCCGCGTCGAAAAGCCGAACCCGCTCTGGAACTGGACATGGGCGCCGCCATCCGACAGCCCGATGACCGCATTCGGATATGTCAGGATCTTCGCCACCGCCGCGTCGTCGACATTGTTCTCGCCGTGCAGCCATTCGCTGTCGAGGTTTTCCTCGATCGCGAGATCGAGAAAGGCGTCGATGATGCCCTTGCCCTGCAATTTGGCGATCTCGCCCAAACTCTTGCCTTCGTACTGTTGGTTTTTGGGCAATACCGCCGTCTGCAAGACCATGTAGTCCCACCAGGTCGTGCAGATGCCGGGCGGCGGTGTCGCGACTTTGAACTCGACTGCCTCGGCATGCAGTTTTTTGCGGATTTCGGGGTCGGCGTAGGCCTTTAGCATCTCTTCGGGCGGCGACAGGCAGATCGGGTGCCAGACCCGCAGGCCGCGGAAGGTTTGCGTGTTGCGCATCGTGAAATTGTCGACGATACGGTTTGGCGTGCACATCGGATAGGCGCGCACACCCTTTGCCGTCGTCGCGTCGACCTGGGCCATCTGCTTTTTCCATTCGTCGGGCCGCCGCATCGACTGGTTCAGATTGTTGTAGACGACGGTACGCCCGGTCGCTTCGGACAGCCGCGACATCAGCGCGTTCTTCATTTCAGCACCATTGCCGCCGCCCGACTGGATGATGCCGGTGCCCAGTTGGCGCAACACGTCGCCAAGCGCAAAGATCTCCTTTTCATCGGCCCACAATGCCGGGATGTGAACGCCCTGCGGGTCGTAATGGCCCTGGTTGCGCGATACCGAGAGCCCCAGCGCGCCCGCCTTCATGCCGTCGCGCACCAGGCCCTGCATCTCTTTGATCTCGTCGTCGGTGGCGGTGCGCTTTTGGCAGTCGTCACCCATGACGTAATAGCGCACCGCCGTGTGGCCGATCAGGTTGCCGACATTGACCCCGAGGTGGTGATCCAACTGATCGAGATATTGCGGCACCGTCTCCCAGCCGAATTCGAGCGTGCGCAACACCTCCATCGGGATCGCTTCGACATA
>JAFAHP010000241.1 GCA_019237175.1 Alphaproteobacteria bacterium | reverse complement strand
GCACCAGTGCGCGAGATCTCCACCAGCCCCAGCGGCTCCATCAAGGTGATAAACGCGTTCAGCTTTTCGGCCGAACCGGTGATCTCGAAGACAAAGCTCTCGGTCGTCGAGTCGATGACCCGCGCCCGGAAAATATCAGCGAGCCGCAGCGCCTCGATGCGCCCCTCGCCTTTGCCCGCGACCTTGATCAGCATCATCTCGCGCTCGACAAACGGCCCTGCATCGGTCAGATCGAGCACTCTATGCACCGGAACGAGGCGTGACAGCTGCGCCTTGATTTGTTCGATGATCATCCGTGTGCCGGAGGTCACGATCGTGATCCGGGACAGGCTGTTGCGCCGATCGACCTCGGCGACGGTCAAGCTTTCGATATTGTAGCCGCGCCCGGAAAACAGCCCGACCACGCGCGCGAGAATGCCCGGTTCGTTATCGACGAGCACCGCTATCGTGTGACGTTCGAGGGCGTCCATGCCGGCGCTCAACGGCATTCTGCTTTCAGACGAGAACCATTCCCTCCTCGGAGACCGGCCGTTCGGCTTCGTCTTGTGGTCCCAGCAGCATCTCGTTGTGCGCCGCTCCGGATGGAATCATCGGGAAGCAGTTTTCCCTCTGATCCACCGCGAGGTCGAGAATGACCGCGCCCGGTGTTTTGAGCATCCAAGTGATGGCCTCATCGACTTCCGCCGGATCCTCGACGCGCCGGCCGCTGGCGCCAAACGCCTCCGCCAGCTTGACAAAATCCGGCAGTGCCGCGGTATAGCTCTCGGAATATCGGCCGCCATGCAGTAATTCCTGCCACTGCCGCACCATCCCCATGTATTGATTATTCAGGATGACGAGCTTGACCGGGAGCCTATACTGGGAGACCGTCGACATTTCTTGAATGTTCATCAGAATCGAGGCTTCGCCGGCGATATCGACGACAAGCGCATCGGGGTGGGCGATCTGCACTCCGATTGCTGCCGGTAATCCATAGCCCATCGTGCCAAGCCCGCCCGACGTCATCCAATGACGCGGTTTGTCGAATTTAAAAAACTGCGCCGCCCACATTTGGTGTTGACCGACTTCGGTGGTGACATAAACGTCATGCTGTCGCGTCAGGGCGTAAAGACGTTCGATCGCATATTGCGGTTTGATGATGCCGCGACAGTTGCGGTCGTACCGTAGGCAGTCGCGTGTCCGCCACTCCTCGATGTGGCGCCACCACTCTCTGTGATCTATAGCCGACCTGCCGCGCGGCCAAACTTTGAGTATCGCGGAGAGCGCCTCGCCGACATCGCCAATGATCGGCAGGTCGACCCGCACGTTCTTATTGATCGAAGAGGGGTCGATATCGATGTGGATCTTCTTTGATCCCGGCGAGAAGGCGTTGAGGCGACCGGTCACCCGGTCGTCAAAACGGGCGCCGGCCGCGATCATCAGATCGCAGCCATGCATGGCCAAGTTCGCCTCGTAAGTGCCGTGCATCCCCACCATACCGAGAAAATGGGGGTCATCGGCCGGAAAGGCGCCCAGGCCCATCAAGGTCAGCGTGCAGGGCGCGTCGACCAGTCGCACCAGCTCGGTGAAGCAGCTGCATGCCTCGGGTCCTGAATTGATCAGCCCGCCGCCACCGTAAAAGAGCGGGCGTTTTGCTGCGGCAATCATCTCGATGGCCTGCGCGACGCGCGCCGGCTCGGGTATCAGTTGCGGACGATAGCTCTTGTGGCGCGCGTCCTCGGGTTGGCTATAAGGGCCGGGCGCAAACAGCACGTCCTTTGGCAGATCGACAACGACCGGCCCCGGCCGCCCGCTTCGCGCGACGTAAAACGCCTCGTGCATCATCCGCGACAGATCGCGGACATCCTTTACCAAATAATTGTGCTTGGTACATGGGCGGGTGATACCCGTGGTATCGGCTTCCTGGAAAGCGTCGTTGCCGATCAGATGAGTGGGCACTTGCCCTGTCAGGCACACGACCGGCACCGAATCCATTAGCGCGTCGGTCAACCCGGTCACCGCATTCGTCGCCCCGGGGCCACTTGTCACCAGCACGACGCCGACCCTGCCGGTCGAACGGGCATACCCCTCGGCGGCGTGCACCGCGCCCTGCTCATGGCGCACGAGAATGTGGCGTAACGCGTTCTGTTTGAACAGAGCGTCGTAAATCGGCAGGACCGCGCCACCGGGATAGCCGAAAACGACATCGACACCCTGGTCGATGAGCGCCTTGATGACTATTTCAGCTCCACTGATCGGCTCGGCCGACATGACACGCTCCAGGGACAGCAAATACCGCGCTTGTTCCGCCCCGCGGCCGGGCGCCACGGGAGGGACGCAACCTAGTCACCTATCTCCGGGCGGTCAACACAAACTCGTCAATAAACTGACGTGAGCGGTGCAGCAAACTTTCCGAAAATTGCGCATCGAGAACCAAATCGGGCTGCGACCGGTGGCGAAACCACGTCGTCTGGCGTTTTGCGTAACGCCTTGTCGCCTGCTGTGCGGCAGCAACTGCCTCATCGAGCGTGATCTCGCCGTGCAAATGACGCAGAAGCTCAGGAAGCCCGACCGCCTTCATTGCCGGTAGGCTCGGGTCCAACCGGCGAGCAGTCAGGGTTTCGGCTTCGGCCACGGCGCCGGCTTCGAGCATTGCAGCAAAACGCGCGTCGCAGGCGGCGTACAGCCTGTCGCGCGGCGGCATCAGCAAGATTGTCGCAAAGCGGTAGGACGCTGCGGAATGCGGCCGGTCCCGCCATGTCCCGACCGGTATACCGGTGGCTTGCGCCACCGCATAAGCGCGCACCAGCCGCTGGCCGTCTCCCGGCGGAAGACATCGCGCCGAAGCGGGATCAAGCCTCGCCAGCCGCTCCCGAAACGCCGAACCGCCGATGGCGCGATAAAGTGCGGCTGCCTCGTCCCGGATCGCGTCCGGAATTTCCGGAAACGGCGCAAGCCCGTGCTGCAATGCGTGCAGGTAAAGCCCGGTGCCGCCGACGACGATCGGCAGCCGTTCCGATGCAGCTTCGGCGGCGATCTTGGCGAGCGCGAGCGCCCGCCAAGCCCCGGCTGAGCCGCGCTCTGCGGCGTCAAGAAACCCATACAGCCGATGCGGCGCGCGCGCCCGCGCCGCTGCATTGGGGCGCGCTGTCAGAATTTCCAGATCGCGATAGCATTGCAGCGCGTCGGCATTGATCACGGTTCCGCGCATCTGTTCCGCGAGCGCCAGCGCAAGCGCCGATTTACCACTCGCCGTCGGACCGGCGATAATGATGACCGGTTCGGCGGCTCGCTCCTTGTCCGCCTCGTGGTTCCGCGGGTGGGAGGAAGACCGATGCGGTTTGTTCTTACGCTGATCAGCGCCGCTCCCGATCACCGCCTCGCCGGCGTTGCCGCTGCGGTCTCTAGCGCGCTCGGAACCGTAGAGGGGCCGGTTTGGCTTGCCGCCGGTGCGGCATGTGATGTTTTCTTCGACGCTGCCGACCCCGCCATGATCGAGAGGAGGGTGCGCGCCATCGTCGGCGAGGCTGCGATCGATCTGCTGCTTCAACCACCCTCCTCGAGACGCAAGCGGCTTCTGGTTGCCGACTTCGAATCGACAATCATCGAAAACGAGATGCTTGACGAGTTGGGATCGATCATCGGGATCGGCCCGGCGATCGCCGAGATCACATGGCGAGCGATGAACGGCGAAATTGATTTCGCCAACGCCCTCATCGCCCGGGTCGCCCTGCTGGGTGGAACCGAGACCCGCGTGCTGGCCGAGGCGGCCGCTCGAATTCGCTTGTGTCCTGGCGCCGAAAGCCTTGTCGCCACCGCGCGCCGGGCAGGGATGGCAACCGCGCTGGTGACCGGCGGTTTCACGTTCTTCGCCGAGCCTGTTGCCGCCCGGCTCGGCTTTGACCGTGTCGTCGCCAACCGCTTGGAAATTGCCGAGGATCGCCTGACCGGCAAAGTGCTGCCGCCGATCGTCACCGGCGAGACCAAGAAAGCGACATTGGTCGCCCTCGCCGATGAACTCCGTCTCCCGCCCGAGGCAGTGCTCGCCGTCGGGGATGGCGCCAACGATCTGCCAATGTTGAACGCCGCTGGGCTCGGTATCGCCTATCATGCCAAACCGGCTGTCGCAGCCGCCGCGCGCTTTCGATTGGACCACGCCGACCTGACCGGCCTCCTCTATGCGCAAGGCTACCGGCGCGAAGAGATTCTCGGTTGAGCCCAACTTGAACAAAGACCGACGGCAGATGGGATTGTGCAGGTTTCCCCCGAAGGGCGTCGCCCTGGGCAGATTGATGCGATAACCGGACCCGTCAGCGGTCTATGCGCCGCCGAGCTCGATATACCGTTGTCGGCGAGCATTCTGATGACGCTGATCGGGGTCGCGGCGAGCGGATCATATTGCGCCGGCATTATGCGAACGGCGCCGCGTCGGCTCGTGATCGCAGTCAACCCTGGTCGATGCGCAGCGCCACAAAACGGAGATCGCCCTGACGCTGCACCAGCAGCAGAATCGACTTTCGCCCCAATTTTCTTGCCGCGTCGATTTTGGATGCAAGGTCTTCAGGGGCCTTAATCTCCTCCTGAGCCGCCTCGATAATCACGTCCCCGGCGTGGAAACCTTTATCGGCGGCGGCGCCGGTTTTTGCGACATCAACCACAACCACGCCCTTCGCATCGTCACCAAGCGAGTATTTGTCCTTGAGCTCCGGCGTGATCCCGGCAAGTGTCATCCCCAGGGTCTTGACGACATTGCCGGTGTTCTGCGCGGATTTTTTGGGGACGGCGGCGGTCGCGATCGCCTGCTGCTCCTCGCTCTCTTCGAGCCGGCCGACCTTGACCCGCACCATGGTCTGCGCGTGCTTGCGCCACAGCGTAACCGCAACCGATCTGTCGACTGGCGTCTCCGCAACCAATCGCGGCAGTCGCCGCATGTCGCTGACATCCTTGCCGTCAAAATTCAAAATTACGTCGCCGGGCTGGATGCCGGCGGTCTGAGCCGGCCCCTTCTCGCTGACGCTCGCGACGAGCGCACCGCGGGCTTTGTCGAGGCCGAGGCTCTCGGCGATCTCGTCGGTGACCGCCTGGATCCGCACGCCGAGCCAGCCGCGATGCACGGTGTGGTCGGCTTCGTCCTTCAACTCGGTGACGACTTCTTTGGCCAGTGCCGCCGGGATGGCGAAGCCGATGCCTATCGATCCGCCGGAAGGCGAATAAATCGCGGTGTTGATGCCGATGACCTGCCCGTCCATGTTGAACATCGGACCACCAGAATTGCCACGGTTGATCGGCGCATCGGTCTGCAGAAAATCGTCGTAGGGTCCGGAATTGATGTCGCGCTGGCGCGCCGAGATAATGCCTGCGGTCACGCTGCCGCCGAGGCCGAACGGGTTGCCAATAGCGAGCACCCAATCGCCGACCCGCGCAGTATCGCTGTCGCCCCACCTCACCGCAGCGAGCGGCTTGTCGGTCTTGACCCTGAGCAGCGCAATATCGGTTTTGGTGTCACGGCCGATGACTCTGGCTTTTAGATTGGTGTTGTCGTGCAGGATGACGGTGATCTCATCGGCGTCGGCGATCACATGGTTGTTGGTCACGATGTAACCTGCGGCATCGATGACAAAACCCGAACCGAGCGAGGTCGCCTTGCGCGGCATGGTTTCGGGATGTTCGCCCTTGGGGAGGTTGCGTTCGAGGAAATCGTGAAAGAACTCCTCGAATGGCGAGCCTGGCGGAAACTGCGGCATTTCCGGTCCGCCTTGATCGCCGGCCGTTTTGAGGGTCTGCGTCGTCGATATATTCACAACCGAGGGCGACAGCTTGGCTGCGAGATCGGCAAAACCGTCGGGCGCTGGCCGCGCGTGCCCCGGGGTCGACGCGACGCCGATCGCGACCGAAACCGCGAAAAGCATCGCGGTTAAAGCGGCGCGGCGCGATAAGGCATATGAGCGGAACAGCACCTCGTCGGCTCCTTGCGGGCGCGCCCAGCGTTCTGCGCGAACGATCCCGGGACGCGAAGACTTGTCGAAAAAGCTGCCCGAGATTACGGGAGAAAAAGCCCCCAAGCCAGCCGCTTTATCGCCGCGGCAGGGTATCGGGTTAATGCCTGACGACCCAGACGAGCGCCACTCCGGCGCACGCTGCCGCCAGACCAACGATGCGCAGCGTCTGCGCCGGCAAGATCGTCGCCCGCACCGCGGCGCGCTTCATGCCCTCCGGGAACAGAGCATAGAGACAGCCCTCGATAACGAAGACGAGTGCAAACGCCGTCAAAAGATCACGCATAAACCGGTCTAAGCGGTCTAGTCTCGCGCACCAAACGGCGCCGGACTAGGCTTCCCTTTACCGCGCGCCGAGTTTCGGCGGCGCCGCGGACGGCGTTGGCGTCCCGGCCGGGTTTTCAAAATAACGGAAGAAGCTACTGTTCGGATTGAGGACGAATGAAGTCGTGTTGCTGCTCAACGCGTCGCGATAGGCCTGCAACGATCGGTAAAAGGCGAAGAAATCCTTATCCTGATCATAGGCTTTGGCGTAAATGTCGATCGCTTGGGCGTCGCCTTCCCCGCGCAGTTTTTGACCGGCGCGCTGAGCGTCGGCGAGTATCACCGTCCTTTCGCGGTCGGCATTGGCGCGGACGGTTTGCGCCGCCTCCGAACCTTCACCGCGATATTGTGCGGCTTGCTGCTGACGTTCAGACCGCATGCGAGCGTAGATCGCCTCGCTGTTTTGTGGTGGCAGATCGGCGCGACGAATGCGGACATCGACAACATCGATGCCGAAGGGTTTCGCCTGGCCAGCAACCTCGTCGCGAATCTGTCGCATGATCTTGGCCCGCTCGGGCGACAGCAGCGCTGACAAAGTCACATTGCCGATGACCTGGCGCAGACTGCCGCTGACCAGGGCGCCGAGCCGGGCGCGCACCGCGGCCTCGGTGGCCGCGGTCTGATAAAAGAGCAGCGGATCGGTGATGCGGTACCGGGCGTAGGTATCGACGACGAGACGCTTTTGGTCCGACGCGATGACTTCCTCGGGGGGCGGCTCAAAATCAAGCAGCCGCTTGTCATAAATGATCACATTTTGGATGAACGGCTGCTTGACCTGTAGGCCGGGGGTGGTGATGACGCGGCGCGGCTGACCGAACTGCAGCACCAGCGCCTGCCCGGTCTGATCGACGATGAACAGAGAACTCATCGCAAAGATGCCGGCGACCACAAGAATGGCGGCAAGAGCAAAGAGGGTGCGGCGAGTCATCGGTTGAGACCTGTCACGAGCATCTGCTCAATTCTGTCCTCCGCCCGCCGGCGGAGCCGGGGTGAGCGAATCCGACGTTTGCGCCGAGGACTGAGCCTGCGGCTGCGATCCGCCGCCGCTCGGCGGGACCGCGCCTGGTGGGTTTGCGGCCGGCGGCGTGCCAGCTTTTGCGCCGCCTCCGAGGGCGGGCAGCGGCAAATAAGGAAGTACTCCCGTACCGCTTTGCGCCGACTTGTCGATGATCACCTTGTTGCTGTTCTTCAGCACCTCCTCCATGGTTTCGAGGTAGAGGCGCTGCATCGTCACATCCTGGGATGCTTTAAAGGCGTTGTACACCGACAGGAAACGGGCGGCGTCGCCCTGGGCGCGGGCAACGGTCGCCAGCCGATAGGCCTGGGCTTCCTGTTCGATCCGCACCGCGTCGCCGCGCGCGATCGGGACGATGTTGTTGCGGTAGGACTCGGCTTCGTTGCGCAAGCGGGCCCGATCAGCGAGTGCCGCCTGAACATCGCGGAACGAGTCGATGACTTCGGCCGGCGGATCGACCCGCTGCAGCTGCAGCTGGGTGATCTCGATCCCGGCGCTGTAACTGTCGAGGATTGCTTGCAGCAATTGCCGTGTCTCGGCCTCGATCTTGGCTCGTCCCTCCGCCAGGGCTTGAGCAATCGGGGTTTCACCAATCACTTCGCGCATCGCGCTCTCAGCGGCCGATTTGACGGTAAGCTCGGGATCTCGGATGTTGAAGAGGTAGGCCTTGGCGTCGTTGATCACCCAAAACACCGTAAAGTTGACGTCGACAATATTCTCATCGCCGGTCAGCATCAGCGCTTCTTCGGGTATCTGACTGGACACCGGCTCGCGCGTCGTCTGGGTCTCTCCCGAGCGGTAGCCGATCTCGATGCGGTTTACGCGCGTCACGCTCGGCGTCAGCACGGTCTCGATCGGGCTAGGCAGGTGATAGTTCAGCCCGGGTTGCGTCGTCCGGTTGTACGCCCCAAAGCGCAGCACAATTCCGACCTCGTCGGGCAGGACACGATAAAACCCGCTCACCAGCCAGATCACGACGATCGCGATCAAAACGACCGCGATCCCGGCTCCGGTACCAAACCCGCCCGGCAAAACGCGCCGCACCCGGTCTTGGCCGCGCCGCAGCCACTCCTCGAAATCGGCAGGACTAGGGCCGCGATTGCGAGGACCGGGGCCGCCGCCACTGTTGCGCGGACCGCCGCCCCAAGGACCGCCGCCGCGGGGGCCGCTGCCCCACGGACCGCCTCCCTGACTCTTCCAGATCATCGAGACTGAACCTTTCTGCGGCGCCGGCCAAAATCCAAACGCTCTGGGGCTACGGTTCTCACAAGCGCAGCGCGCAAAACTCGCGACCCGATAGAGGGCGCGCGCGGGGGTGTTGTCAAGCGCCGCCAATCGGCCCAGATTTGCTCCATTCGGCGATGCCTGCAAGGCGAGATCGGGAGCGACCTTTATCCGCTCAGGCATCGCTTTGCGGTCATCCGTTGTTGTCCGCAAGACCGCCGATTTGCGGACCGCAAAGGGTCGTGGCCCGAGATAGCGCATGCGCGGCTGGGGAGTGAGATGGCAGTCACCGAAAAGCAAGTCCTCGACGCCCTATCGACCATCGCCGATCCCGAGCGCGGCGCCGACATCGTCTCGCTCGGCATGGTATCAGGCATCGCCATCCGCGACGGCAATGTCGTGTTTTCGATCGAGGTCGAGCCCGAGCGCGGCGATAAGCTCGAGCCGTTGCGCAAGGCCGCCGAACGAGCGGTCGATGCGTTGCCCGGTGTGCTTTCGGTAACAGCGGTGCTCACGGCACAGACCGCATCGCGGAGCCGGGCGGCACCGCAAGCCGACGCCGCCCGTCCGGGGCCGCTACCGGCGAACCGGCCGGCGCGCGGCGAGGTGCCCGGAGTGGGCGCCATCATCGCGGTTGCATCGGGCAAAGGCGGTGTTGGCAAATCCACTGTCGCGGCCAACCTCGCTCTTGGCCTCGTGACGAACGGCCTCGCCGTCGGCGTGCTCGACGCCGACATTTACGGCCCATCGATGCCGCGGATGCTGGGCATTTCCGGCCGACCTCGCTCGCACGACGGCAAAACCCTGCAGCCGATGGAGAATTACGGCCTCAAGGTGATGTCGATGGGCTTTCTCGTTCCCGAAGACACGCCAATGATCTGGCGTGGGCCGATGGTCATGAGCGCCTTGCAGCAGATGCTGCGCGAGGTCGAGTGGGGCAAGCTCGACATCATGGTCGTCGACATGCCGCCCGGAACCGGCGACGCGCAGCTCACGATGGCCCAACAGGTGCCCCTTGCCGGCGCCGTCATCGTCTCGACGCCGCAGGACATCGCTCTGCTGGACGCCCGCAAAGGGCTCAACATGTTCCGCAAGGTCGATGTGCCGGTGCTCGGCATCATCGAAAACATGAGCTATTTCCTTTGCCCACATTGCGGCGGCCGCAGCGAGATCTTTTCGCATGGCGGCGCCCGCCGGGAGGCCGAGCTTCTCGGCACCGAATTTTTGGGCGAAGTGCCGCTCGATCTGGGGATCCGCGAGACCTCGGATTCGGGCCGGCCGATTACGATTTCCGACCCGGACAATCCCCATGCTGCCGTTTTTCGCCGGATCGCTGCTCGGGTCCGGGAAAAAATATCCGGCGAGAGTGTGCGGCGGCCGCCACCCCGCATTGTGATCGAATAGAATTCGCTGCCGGCTGAGGAACATCCGGGTAAGACCGATGGGCGCCGAGTTCGAGCCGGTGCGCCAATAATGGCGTTGATGCTGTCCAAAACCTACGAGGCGCTGATCGCAGCCGGGGCACCTGAAGACAAGGCCCGGGAAGCGGCCGAGGAACTTGCGGGATACGAAAATCGGTTGGCCTCGATCGACAACCGCTTGTCGAACGTCGAGGGTAAGCTCACCGTGATAATCTGGGCGATGGGTATCGACGCCGCGGCGACCATAGCCATCCTTGGCGTGTTGCTGCGCGCGGGTCGGGGCCTGCCATAGAATTATGGTCCTCAGCAGCCTTGGCGGCTGTTTCGAGCTGTTGCAAGGGCGACGCCGGCAGCCGTATTGGGGTATTTTTTGATCACGTCTGCCCTGGCTCGGACAATTTGACCCTCAGAGAGGGGGATCACCCCGCCTGCACTTGCAACCAACGCGCTAAATTTTTGCCATTTTTGCCGGCTCATCCATTATCCCTGCCCCGCCAGTCCCATCGGTCCCGCTGGTTCTGCAGCTCGTTCTGTTGCTGCAAAATCGCGCTTATGCAGGCGTTATAGGGAGCCGAGTCGGGCGGCCCCGCCTTGCGGCACTCGCTCGACAGCGAGCAGCCGCCCAACGCCAACAACAATCCCAAAGCTGACAACATTGCAGCGCGCCGCATCCCAACCTCCCAACCAGACAACGCAGATCTGCGCCGCACCTATGGAACGGTCGGCTTCGTATACGGTCTTGCCGCCATCGACAGTCCCAATCGGGACGCGGTACCTCAGCGACCGAGCAATGCCATCAGTTCGCGCCATTCGCGCGGCGACAGCCCGCTGTCCGGTTGGGTGACGCTTTTGCCTGCGAGGAGACGGCGGATTACCGCGAGCCCGCTCGCGGAGATCGCGGCTGCATTCATTCGATATTCGAGAAAGGCCGCATAGGTCATCGGGACCCAGCGCTCCAGCGTCCTCAGCATAACCTCGGCGTATGCGCGGATTTCGTATTGCGCATGCGGATCGCCGCGGAGCGACAGGAAATGCATCAGATTGTGCAAGTCGGTTTTCCAATACCATTGCGTGTAAAGAACAAGGGTGAGATTTAGGCGGGCGAGTTCGCGGGCGAGGCCGGTCCGCTGCGGATCGAGCAATTCGCCAGAGGCGTCCTCGTTCAATAGCTCGACGTAGCCGGCATAAGCACGCTCGGCCTCCGTGCGCAATAAAGCGA
>JAFAHP010000167.1 GCA_019237175.1 Alphaproteobacteria bacterium | reverse complement strand
GGCCTCGTCGCGATCCAGAAGGAGCACAAGCTTGTGACGACCGGCATTTACGCCACGATCCGCCACCCGAGCTATCTAGGCCTATTGATCACCGTGGCCGGCTGGGCGCTGGTGTTCCGCTCAGGAGTAGGGCTCATCATCGCGGCCTTGTTCGTGCCGATTATCCTCGGCCGGATCACGGCCGAGGAACGGCTGCTGGCCAGCCAGTTCGGCGCCCAGTACGAGGCCTATCGGGCACGAACATCGCGCCTCATTCCGGGTGTATTAGGAGTCAAATCAGAGGCTCATCCAGGGTTCGAATGCGCGGACGATGAACTGGTCAGCTCTTGGCATATCTGAGTATCACGATTTAGCTCAGAACGTTGGCGCTTGGCAGAGACTTCTTTGATGCGGTTGGCAGCTGTCACGCGGGGCTATGCCGGCGCGGCGATATTCGGTCCGGGAGAACAGCGCCGCAGCGCAGGCAGCAAGCGAGGCTGGCAGTGCGGCGAGCAGCGCGCGACGGGAAAAGGCGCGTGGCACGCCATTATCACCTAGAGGTGCCCGCGCCCCGAGAGGTGCTGGGGACGGGTCGGTCACACTTTGCCGAGTAGCTTCGCGATCTCGCCGGCACCGACGCCATAGATCGTGGCGACCTGGGAATTAGGAGGCCTGACATAGTGATAAATTCCGAATTGTGTCTCAGTGCCGATGCGACAGACAGCAATAGGCTCGATCTCGCCAAAAATCTCGACCAACCTCTCTATCGCCTTCTCTCGTCCTAAAGGTAAACCGGGGACTCATCAGGTAGCCCGGCTCGTGCCCGAGTGCTACAGCGCTTCGGTCCAGACTAGCGTTGCTGACTCGTTCGGCGCGCTCGACCCGCTCCAACGGCCGACAGCGCGACACCGGCGAAACTCGCGAGCGTTTGCCGCTTCCACTGAAGGCGCCTTCGCGACCAGCGCGCGAAAAAAGGGACAAGTTCCGTCGGCGGCGGCGCGACGTAGCGCCGCCTGCTTCTTCAGGGTCGATTTGCTCTTCGCCCCACGAGGGCGGCCGGCGCCAGCCCTAGCTCCGCCAGTATTTGGCCGAGATCCACCACGCCCGACACCAGTTGGCTTGGTCATGCCTTCTGATGATTATCCTGAAGGGCTCATTTCATCAAACGGCGTCACTGATGTGTTAGATTAGACCGCTACCGAGCTCGATCAGGCACCGGGTGTCGCTACCATTTCGCAACGCACTGATTGGCGCTCCACGCGCATTCACTTGGACATGTGGTCTTGGTGCCGCCGGCGGCCGTCGCGTCCTGATAGTTGCCTTGCTGCAACGCGGATAGTTGCGCGGCGACGTTGACATTGGCCTCCGCCGCCGCGGCGATCGAACAATGGGCGCTGGCAATGGCCTTTACCGCCGGGGAACTTACCGAATAGTTCTGAATCTTCGTATCCTTGGTTCCGACGCCGGCGTTGGTGAAGGTCGGCGTTATATCGGACGTGGTACCGAATGACAGCGCGAGATAGGCTATCACATACTCACTCAACAACGCGCTCTGATTGTTATCGGGTGTGTAGGTCGGATCCTGCGCAACCGCCACCCACTGCAGACCATCCTTCGTGACCAAGCCGAAAAACCTGGAGAACGCCGCGAAGCCGCCATAGCTGCTGAACAAGTTATCGAACATGGCGACTTCGGAGTCGTAGCTGCTTTGGGTCGGGTCGGCGAAGCGCTCGTGCTGCGCGGCCGCGGCATTCTTCAGTGTCTGGTTGCCGTATTTGGTCCCGAGGTAACTCAACATCTGCTCATCCATCATGTTCGGAAATGGGCTGCGATGATCGGCCCACCAGTCCGTCGGCCAGCCGCCGCCGCCGATCTGACCCGTGAGCGTGTTCACCGTCTCATGCAGGGAAAGAAGATATCCCCAGAATCCCGGTATCACCTGTCCGCTCTGAGGATTGGCGAATGTATTCAGGAATGCGTCGCCCGTGACCCCCACGGAATCTTGTTCGCCGAACTTGGCCCCACAGGAGCAAGCGCCGCCGTCGGGCCACCACACTTCGACCGAGATCGGCAGGGGGATGCTGACCTGCGACAGCGACATCAGGCGTTTGACCATTGCGTCATAGTAGGTCAGGAATGGTAGCGCGGATTGTCCGACGGTCGGCCAGTAATTCGCGTCGGCGCACCACTTCGCATAGGCCGAGGAATAGACAGCGATATAGTTTACTTGCGCGGGCTGTCCTGGCGACTTGTTATGATTGGAATCCAACCCGCAACTGGCGTAGGGCGCGACAGCCGGCAGCGACGGGCTGTCGGAGAACGGGGGCTGCACGAACCCGACAAGTTGCGTAACCGCCATACAGTTCTTTAGACCCGCATTGCGATAAACCCCGATTTCCGCGAATTTGCCCGCGGCCAGATTGGCGACGGAACCAAGGCCGCCGCAGATCACGTTGCCACCCGACTGAATTTCGCTGCCCCCCGGTCCGCGATCCGCCCAGGCGCACTCGCCGGGCCCGGGGGGCACCGCTCCAGCGCCGGCGTTGGACCACTTGAACGGCGTCAATGGCCTCGACCCGGTAGGCGTGTGCAGCGGCCCCTGACAATAGAGAGGATAGGACGGCGGAGTCGCCTTCGCCCGCACGGCACAAGTGGCCGCCACTATCCCCATCGTGACGATGGCAAGCCAAGACAACGATTGAGCCAGGCGGGGTGCATTCATGGCCGTGTCTCACCACAGAAATCCGACCAGGCGGCCGGTCGCTACACGCGAAATGCCCAATATTGGCGCCCAAGACATTGGTATTCATTCATGACTGGCGAGGATGTCAACAGCGCCTCACGAAATCGACTGTTTCCGCAAAGCGGCGGAGGCGCGCCCGCCAAGCGTGACCGGAGTTCCCTAGCTCATGTAGGCACGATTAGAGTCAGCTCCGGCACCACGCGGCGGTGTGGCGGACTTCCGCTTCGGGTCCGACAGCAGAAGCTCAGCTCCATTGTCGAAAATCTGGATTTCTGCAAATAACCTGGACACCCCGTCGGCAAGGTCTCAGAGGCATGTGCGGCCGAATGCCCAGGGCGCGTCGGTTTCGAGGTGGCGCCGTTGATCTGATCCATGTCGGTCGTCGCCGGGCCGACTCGCTCAGCCGAGCACGAGGGGCGGAGGTGGCAGGCTTGAGCTATTTCGTCTCGGGGGCATTCACATCCGCAACCAAACGGGCGACCCCGTCGATATCCTCGTAGCGGTCGCGCGGCATGCCGAGCCCGATGCGTTTGGCCGCCCCGCCGGTCGTGCCGCGGTTCGTCCAGAAGCTGGCGCCGTAGCCATAGGTTTCGCTGCCGGGGGTGAGCCGCGCCGAATAGTCGATCCAGCCCTCGGGCAAGATGCGCTCGCCGCCGACCACGCCGTCGTCGAGTAGAGCTGGCCGAAACGCGCCCAGTCGCGCGCCGAGGCTCACATATCGCTCGACCCGATCGGCGTGCCGGCGCCGTCCTCAGACCTTCTCGATCAGCTCCATCTGCGCGCCGTCGGGCGCTGCAACCCAGCACACGTGGCGACCGTTGTTGAAACGCTCTTCGAGAATTTGCGCGCCATTCTTTTTGAAGTTCGCG
>JAFAHP010000114.1 GCA_019237175.1 Alphaproteobacteria bacterium | reverse complement strand
ACCAGCACGTTGAAGGATTCGGGGATGCCGGCCTCGAAATTATCGTCGCCGCGGACGATCGCCTCATACACCTTGGTGCGTCCCGAAACGTCGTCCGACTTTACGGTCAGCATCTCTTGCAAAGTATATGCCGAGCCATAGGCCTCGAGCGCCCATACCTCCATTTCGCCAAATCGCTGACCGCCAAACTGTGCCTTGCCGCCAAGCGGCTGTTGGGTGACAAGGCTGTAAGGTCCGATGGAGCGGGCATGGATCTTGTCGTCGACCAGATGGTGTAGCTTCATCATATAGATGTAGCCGACTGTCACTTTACGGTCGAACGGCTCGCCGGTGCGGCCGTCGATCAGTGTGACCTGACCCGACGGTGCCAATCCGGCGCGATCCAGCATTTCCACGATATCAGCTTCGCTCGCACCATCGAAGACCGGGCTCGCCACGGGTACGCCGTGTTCGAGATTACCGGCGAGTTCGAGAAGCTCATCGGGCGCAAAACGGGCGATCTCAGCGCCTTCCGGCCCGGGATACAGCTTGCCCAGCACATCGCGCAGTTCGGCGTTGTCGGCGCCGCGCCGGATCCGGGCCAGGATCTCGCCGACGCGCCGTCCGAGCCCGGCCGAAGCCCAGCCCAGATGGGTTTCGAGGATCTGGCCCACATTCATCCGGCTTGGCACGCCGAGCGGGTTCAGGACGATGTCGACCGACGTGCCATCTTCGAGGTAAGGCATGTCCTCGATCGGTACGATGCGCGAAATCACACCTTTGTTGCCGTGCCGCCCGGCCATCTTGTCGCCCGGCTGAAGCTTGCGTTTTACCGCGACAAAGACTTTGACCATCTTCATGACGCCGGGCGGCAACTCATCGCCGCGCTGCAGCTTTTCAACCTTGTTTTCAAAGCGGGCAGTCAGTTCGCCGATCGAGTCGTCCATTTGCCTTTTGAGCGCTTCGATGTCGATCATCCGCTCGTCATCGTAGATTGAGATCTGCTTCCACAACGACGGCGAGAATTCGGCCAAAACCGCCTCGGTGATCTCGATACCGGATCTCATTCCCCGCGGCCCGCCGACCGCGATCTGGCCGATTAACAACTCCTTGAGGCGGGCGGCAAAGCTGCGTTCGAGAATGGCGCGCTCGTCGTCTCGGTCCTTGGCCAACCGCTCGATTTCGGCGCGTTCGATCGCCAGCGCCCGCTCGTCTTTATCAACGCCGCGGCGCGAGAACACCCGGACCTCGACGATCGTACCGGAAACCCCGGGCGGCAAACGCAACGACGTGTCGCGAACATCCGAGGCCTTTTCGCCAAAGATGGCGCGCAACAGCTTTTCCTCCGGCGTCATCGGCGACTCGCCCTTGGGCGTCACTTTGCCGACGAGAATATCGCCCGGCTTGACCTCGGCGCCGATATAGACGATGCCGGCCTCGTCGAGGTTTTTCAGTGCTTCCTCGCCGACGTTCGGAATGTCGCGGGTGATCTCCTCCTGGCCCAGCTTGGTGTCACGCGCCATCACCTCGAACTCTTCGATATGGATCGAGGTGAACACGTCGTCCGAGACGATCCGCTCGGAAATCAGGATCGAATCTTCGAAATTGTAGCCGTTCCACGGCATAAATGCGCACAGCACGTTGCGCCCGAGCGCCAGCTCGCCCAGCCGAGTCGACGGGCCGTCGGCGATGATGTCGCCGGCATTCACCTCGTCGCCAACCTTTACCAGGGGGCGCTGGGTGATGCAGGTGTTCTGATTAGAGCGCTGGAACTTCAGTAGGTTGTAGATGTCGACACCCGATGCGGCAGACGACGTCTCGCCGGTTGCCCGAACCACGATTCGGGTCGCGTCCACTTGGTCGACCACACCAGAGCGGCGCGCGATAATCGTCACCCCGGAGTCCCGAGCAACCGTCTCCTCCATGCCGGTACCAACCAGCGGAGCCTCGGCACGGATCAACGGCACCGCCTGACGTTGCATGTTCGAGCCCATCAATGCGCGGTTGGCGTCGTCGTTTTCGAGAAACGGGATCAGCGCCGCCGCCACCGAGACAAGCTGCTTGGGCGAGACGTCAATCAGGTCGATGTCCTGCGGTCGTGTCATGACAAAGTCGCCCGCCTTACGGCAGTTGATCAGGTCTGCCGTAATTCGGCCGGCCGCGTCGATTTCGACATTGGCCTGGGCGATCGCATAGCGGCCTTCGTCCATCGCCGACAGATAGACGACCTCGTCGGTAACGTGACCGTCGACGACCCGGCGATACGGGCTTTCGATAAAGCCGTACTGGTTGACCCGCGCATAAGTGGCAAGACTGTTGATCAGCCCGATGTTCGGTCCTTCAGGCGTCTCGATTGGACAGATCCGACCGTAATGCGTGGGGTGGACGTCGCGCACCTCGAAGCCCGCGCGCTCGCGCGTCAGACCCCCCGGTCCGAGCGCCGACAATCGCCGCTTGTGGGTGATTTCGCTGAGCGGATTGGTCTGATCCATAAACTGCGAGAGCTGCGAGGAGCCAAAAAACTCACGGACCGCCGCGGCCGCGGGCTTGGCGTTGATCAGATCGTGCGGCATCACGGTGTCGATTTCGACCGAACTCATACGCTCCCGGATGGCGCGCTCCATGCGCAATAGGCCGATGCGGTACTGGTTCTCCATCAGCTCGCCGACCGAGCGCACCCGACGATTGCCGAGATGATCGATGTCGTCGATATCGCCCCGGCCGTCCTTCAACTCGACCAGCACCTTGAGGATCGCCAGGATGTCGGCCTTGCGCAGCGTGCGAATAGTATCTTCGGTTTCGAGCCCCAACCGCGAGTTCATCTTGACCCGCCCGACTGCCGACAAATCGTAGCGCTCGGGATCAAAGAACAGGCTGTTGAACAGCGCTTCCGCGGTCTCCAGGGTCGGCGGTTCGCCCGGACGCATGACCCGATAGATGTCGATCAGCGCATCCTCTCGCGTCAAATTCTTGTCGATCGCAAGCGTATTGCGCATATATGGACCGACCGTGACGTGGTCGATATCGAGCACCGGCAACTCCTCGATCCCGCTCTCGGCGAGGTCAGCTAGTGCCGTGGCGGTAATCTCCTCGCCGGCTTCGAAGTAGACTTCACCGGTCCCCTCGTTGATCAGATCGGATGCGAAAAAGCGACCTGTCAACTCCTCGTCGTGAACGAGGATGTTGGTCAGCCCGGCTTCGCGCAAGCGGCGGGCGATGCGCGGGGTGAAGCGCTCGCCCGCCGCCAGCACGATTTCACCGTTTGCGGCATCGCGCAAATCGCTCGTCAGCTTGCCCTTGAAGTGGTCGGGGTCGAACGGTGCCATCCACCCTTGCGGACCGTGACGAAAGACAATCTCGCGGTAGAATGCCGCCAGGATCTCTTCTTTCGACATACCGGCCGCTTCGCCCGGCTGGAGCGGTTTGTTGTCCGCGCGCCGTTCCATGCGAAGTTCCTCGGTCGCCGCATCGTCGAGCGCCATCAACAACGTGGTTGCCGGCAGTTTTCTGCGGCGGTCGATGCGCACATAAAGGTGGTCCTTGGCGTCGAATTCAAAGTCGAGCCATGATCCGCGATACGGGATGACCCGTGCGGCGAACAGATATTTGCCCGACGAGTGTGTCTTGCCCTTGTCATGGTCGAAGAACACGCCGGGACTACGGTGCATCTGTGACACAATAACCCGCTCGGTACCATTGATAATAAAAGTACCGTTCTTCGTCATTAGTGGCATGTCGCCCATATAGACGTCTTGTTCCTTGATATCGCGGATCGAACGCGATCCGGTATCTTCGTCGACATCCCAAACGACGAGACGAAGTGTCACCTTTAACGGTGCTGCGTAGGTAATGCCGCGCTGTTGGCACTCATCGACATCATATTTTGGCGCCTCGAGCTCATAGCGCACGAATTCGAGCTGCGCCCGTTCCGAAAAATCTCGGATCGGGAACACCGATTTGAGGACTTCCTGCAAGCCGACATTGGCGCGCAATTCGGGAGCAGCGCCCATTTGCAGGAAATGATCGTATGAACTTTTTTGAACCTCGATCAGGTTCGGCATCGGCGCGACCTCGGGGACGCGTCCGAAGTTTCGACGGATGCGTTTCTTACCCGTAAAGGATATAGCCATCATGCTCCTCACTACGGCCCGCGGGCGGACCCGATCTCGCTTTTGCCGGGCACCGATCCGCAGCGATTGCGCTAGCCTCGACCCTTGTGCCGGGCAGCAGGGCGCTGTGGTGTCGATCGCCAAACCGGTTTGCTGGCTCGGCAGCCCACCGGCGCATCCCCCCTCTGAGACGACAAAACCCGGCGTGCGCGGCAGCCCGCGCCCCGGTTTTGCGATCTCGGTATGGCGGTTCGATCGCGTCGAACGTCGACCGCCGTTCGCAAAAAGCTCGTTTCAGACCTATTTTATCTCGACCGTCGCACCGGCATCTTCAAGCTGCTTTTTTATCTTTTCTGCCTCTTCCTTGTTGACGCCTTCCTTAACAGTTTTTGGCGCTGCTTCGACGAGATCCTTCGCCTCCTTCAATCCGAGACTGGTGATTGCCCTTACTTCCTTGATTACATTGATCTTTTTCTCGCCAATCGCAGCCAAGATCACATCGAACTCGGTCTGTTCCTGGGCCGCCTCCGCGGCCGGTGCGGCGGCACTCGGCGCCGCTACTGCGACCGGCGCCGCCGCTGAAACGCCCCATTTTTCTTCGAGCATTTTCGACAGCTGAGCTGCTTCGAGCACGCTCAAGGCCGAGAGTTGATCTACCAAACTTGCCAGATCCGGCATTTTCAGCTCCTGATAACGAGACTAGACTGAACCACGACGATTCAACGGGCTGTCCGGCTATCCCGGCGCGCTCGCGGCTTCGGCATGCGCCGCCAGAACCCGCGCGAGCTGCCCGCCGGGCGCTTGCAAGACGCCAGCAATCCGCGTTGCCGGCGCCACCAGTACGCCGATCAACTTGCCGCGCAACTCGTCGAGCGACGGCAGGCTGGCCAGCTCCTTGACCCCGGCCTCGCTCAAGACTTCGCCGACAAGGCCTCCACCGACGATTGTCAGCTTGTCATTGCGATTGGCGTATTCGACCGCGACCTTGGCCGCCGCCACGGGGTCGCGGGAAAACGCGATCGCGGTCGGGCCGGTGAACAGCGGCGACAGACCCTGAAACGGCGTTCCGTCGAGGGCGCGCTTGGTCAGCCGGTTTTTGGTCACGCGAAAGCGCGCGCCGGCGGCTCGCATTTGGCGGCGCAGCTGCGTCGCCTCGGCAACCGTCATACCCGACTGATGCGTAACAACGACGCAAGCTGTGTCGGCGAGGTCGCGTTGCAGCGTCTCAATCAGCTGTTGTTTTTGTCCTCGGTCCACTGCGTTCTCCGAAACCTCTTCAATCCTCTGTCGGCGGAGATAATGCGTCCAACCGACCGACTGTGCGCGCCGACTTTTCCCGCGACGGCAGCCGCTATGCCCTCGCTTCCTCAGCCAAATCCGACAGTTCAAGCTTGACGCCCGGCCCCATTGTCGAACTCAGGCTCACCTTCTTGATGTAGGTGCCGCGGACACCGCTCGGCTTGTTGCGGGTGATGGCGCCGACAAAGGCGCGCACATTATCCGCAAGCGCCTCTTCGGTAAAGCTTGCTTTGCCGACGCCGGCGTGAACAAGCCCTGCCTTTTCGGCGCGAAACTCGACCTGGCCGCCTTTCGCATCGCTCACCGCCTCGCTGACATTCTGCGTCACGGTGCCTAACCGCGGGTTGGGCATCAGCCCTCGCGGACCGAGGATCTTGCCCAATCGCCCGACCAGCGCCATCAGATCCGGGGTGGCGATCGCGCGATCAAAATTGATCTCGCCCGCCTGAACCTTCTCGGCGAGATCCTCGGCGCCGACCACATCGGCACCGGCCGCCTCCGCCTCCTTGGCTTTGTCGCCGCGTGCGAAGACTGCGACCCGCACCGCCTTGCCTGTGCCGTGGGGCAATATCACCGTGCCGCGCAAATTCTGATCTTGTTTGCGCGGGTCGATATTGAGGTTCATCGACACCTCAACCGTCTCGTCGAATTTCGCAGTGGCGCGCGACTTGATCAGTTTTACCGCCTCGTCGAGCCGATGCGCCTTCAGCGGATCGATCCCTTCATAAGCCTTTTTCAACCGCTTGCCGATTTTCGCCATCGTTGTCACTCCACCACGTCGAGCCCCATCGAGCGCGCCGAGCCGACCAGCATGCGGCAAGCGCCATCAATGTCCTTGGCATTAAGATCCGGCATCTTCTTTTCCGCGATCTCGCGGATTTGCGCCATCGTGATCCGACCGACGGTGCTACCCTTGCCGGTCGTTTGCGAGCCCTTCTCGATACCAGCCGCTTTTTTTAGGAAATACGCGTTCGGCGGGGTCTTTGTCGCAAAGGTGAAGGAGCGGTCGCCATAGGCCGTGATCACCACCGGGATCGGCATGCCCGGCTCGAGCCCCTGCGTTGCGGCGTTAAACGCCTTGCAGAACTCCATGATGTTGAGCCCGCGTTGACCGAGCGCCGGGCCGATCGGCGGTGACGGATTCGCCTTCCCGGCCGGGACCTGCAATTTGATGATGCCGACGACTTTTTTTGCCATTGCTGATCTTTCGCTATTGACTGCCGCGCGTTTTCAACCTCGCGTAAAGCCTGAAATCAAACCTTCTCCACCTGGGAGTATTCGAGCTCGACGGGAGTGGCGCGCCCAAAAATCGAAACCGCGACTTTGAGCCTTGCCTTTTCCTCATCGACCTCCTCGACAAGCCCGTTGAACGAGGTGAACGGCCCGTCGCACACCCTGACCTGCTCGCCCACCTCGAAGGTGATCGACGGTTTCGGCCGTTCGATCCCCTCTTGAACCTGATGGATAATCCGCGCCGCCTCGTGATCGCTGATGGGCGACGGGCGACCGCGGCCGCCGAGAAATCCCGTCACTTTGGCTGTGTTCTTGACGAGGTGCCAAGTCTCATCGCTCATGTCCATCTTGATGAGGACATAGCCCGGAAAAAATTTGCGCTCCGAACTGACCTTTGCGCCGCGTTTGATCTCGACTATCTCTTCCGTCGGTACGAGGATTTGGTCGAATTTGTCCGCCAGGCCCTTTTGCTCGGCCTGTTCATGGATCGAGGTTGCGACTTTTTTCTCAAAGCCCGAATAGACATGGATCACATACCAGCGGCTTGTCATTGCTTTGACCCCGTCAACTCCCGAGACCAAAGATCACCCGCACCCCGGCCGAGCACACCTGATCCACAAGGAAAAAAAAGCCTGCCGCAATGAACACCATCACAAACACCATAGCCGTAGTGGTGAAGGTTTCCTTGCGGGTTGGCCAAGTGACGCGCGACACTTCCTGCCGCACTTCTGTGAAAAATTTGACCGGACTGGTTTTCGCCATGACTACTTTTCTATTCGAGGAAAAATAGACGCACAAACCATGATATAAGGGTTTTTCGACCGTAATCCAGCACCGGCGCGGCGTCGCACGCGGTGGCAGGAGTGGAGGGGCTCGAACCCCCAACCCCCGGTTTTGGAGACCGGTGCTCTACCAATTGAGCTACACTCCTAAGCGGCTCATTTCGACGCTTCCCCGAATCACCCGCGGGACGGTCCGCAAGCGCCGGCCGCCGGGGGCCAGGGATGAACTCTGCTTACACAGAGTTATTTGATGATTTTGGCGACCACGCCGGCGCCGACGGTGCGACCGCCCTCGCGGATGGCAAAGCGCAGGCCCTCGTCCATGGCGATGGGGGCGATCAATTCGATCTCCATCGAGATGTTGTCGCCGGGCATGACCATTTCGGTGC
>JAFAHP010000658.1 GCA_019237175.1 Alphaproteobacteria bacterium | reverse complement strand
GCCGATCTGATGGCGCAACTGCAGCAGCACCTGGTGTGTCCGCCGCTCGAATAGCGAAAGCGAATAAGCGGCTAGGGCGGATAAGCGCGAGCGTAATCCGCCGGCGGCCGTCACCAATGCGGCGGAATGTGCTGCGCTGTTCCGCCCTACTCGTTCTCCGCGCCCTGTGGATAGAGCGTCACGGGATCGATCTGCGGCTCGGCGATGGTCGTCCATCCGCCATCGCGCCAGGCGCGAAAAAAGCAGCTGCGCCGTCCGGTGTGGCAGGCCACGCCTTGCTGGTCGACCAGTAGCAGCACTGTATCGCCGTCGCAATCCAGCCGCATCTCGCGTAAGAGCTGCACCTGGCCTGAGGTTTCGCCTTTGCGCCACAGTTTGCCACGTGAGCGCGACCAGTAGCACGCCCGGCCCTCGGCCAAGCTGGTGCGGATCGCCTCGCCGTTCATCCAGGCAACCATCAGGACTTCGCCGGTGTCGAATTGTTGGGCGATCGCCGGCACGAGCCCGCTGGGATCGAATTTGATCGCGGCGAGTGCTATCTCGAACCAATCGGCCGTTACGCTCTGCGGTATTGTACCAGTTTCTTGCTGCATCAGCGCCTTGCGTGCTTCGAGACGCGCCAGCTTGCCCTGAGGAGCCGCAGGCGGCGTCTCGATGGGGGCGCCCTCGGCATGAGGGGATCGGATCGATGGCATCAAGTGACTCCTCATCGGCGCGCGAGCGAAGCGAGCAGTCGAAGGATGCGCGGCGCTCGCGCAGGATTCAAAGTGAGACATCGCCCGGCGTTCTTCGGCCATTGTCGGCGTTCCCGCCTCGGATTAGGCTCGGTATCCCCGGAAAGCAATAGCTGCGGCCGTCGACAGAGATCACACCTTGGTCGATTGGATCATCGAAACCCGCGGGCTGACCAAGGAATTTCGTGGCTTTACGTGGTAACGCGAAGAAAATACCCGTCCTTTCGGGGCTTCACCGGGATTTGAGCAGAGCGGCTTGCTTGGTGGGCATGTCGCGGCGCAGCCTCTTAGTGACGGTGGGGTCGGCGGTTGCCGGGCGGGCCTTCAAGCCGGCTTTGGCGCAGAGCAAGGTGTCGCAGGCCGAGGCCCTTTACCAGGACCGGCCGAAAAACGGCATAAGTTGTGCAGCCTGTGCCCTGTTTCGGCCGCCCGCCGCCTGCGCCGTGGTCATGGGCGTGATCAGCCCGCAGGGCTGGTGCCGGTTTTTCGATCTGCCCGATTGACCGATCCGGGCCCGACTTTGCGCGACATTTAATTCGGGGCGCAGTGAGGAGTGGCAGGCTGAGGTCAACCGCGGGCTCGGCCGCGCCTGAGCACGCCGCGGCATCACCCCCAGCCCCGGAACACCTCCAGGCAGGCTCTGACCCTCCCCGATCGCGGGGAGGGATTTATGAATGAGGCGGTGCGGGAGTTATGTGAATACCGCGCGCATGCGAGGCGTGCTGCGAAAGTCGAAATGCCTCAGAGATATTTCGTCGGTCGGATCAGCGTGCGCCACATATGCGCCACCGGGCTGTCGTCAAAGCCGAGCCCCTCCTTGGGCTGCTTGAAGTTGCGCCCGAGCACGTCGGTAAATTCCTCGAGCTCGACAGTCACATTAGGATCGAATGAATAGATGTCGTGCACGGTGATCATCCGCGCTGTCATGTAATATTTGTGATTGCGGGCACGCTTGTAGTCTTCCTCGATATACGGATCAGGCTTGTAATCGGCGCCGAAGTTCTTGACATAGGATTCGGGATAGGAATAGCCGACCGACTCGTCGGGGTAAAAGCGCAGCGCCTGATGGGCGCGGATCGCCCACGACACCTCCTCGTCGACATAGGGTTCGACGAGTTGCGCGCCCCAATAGCCATGGTCGGCGCGGATAAAGCCGATGACGCCGATATCGTGCAACAGGCAGGCGAGTACGACCTTCTCGTCCATTCCGGCCCTGACCGCATGCCGCGCACTCTGCAACAGGTGGTTTGCCGGGCCAAAACGATATTTGAAGAAATCGACGAGGGTCGGGCGCTCCGGCATCTTCGGCAGGCGCGGATCGTCGCCCATGACAAATTTCTTGCCGGGGTTCTGGGCCATCAGGGCGGCGGAGTTGGGGATCCTCAGATCGCCGTCGGCGAGCATGAACAGGCGCGATTTGACGTAGATCGCCTCGTCGAGTTCCCGCATCATCTTGCGTTCGAGCGCGTCGGCGCGCTCAGACAAACTCATTGCATCATTCATTTCCCGATCCTTTACTCGAGCGACGGCGCTGGCTGCAACCTAGCAGAAGGACAGCGGAGGGTCGACAACAGCGCGGTCAAATCACTAGGATTATTCTGCGCATTTGATGGAAAGGCCGGCGTCATGATCCGCCATTTCGGTGTCCTTGTTCCTTCGACCAACACGACGGTGGAAATGGAATGCCGGCTATTGCCGTCAACCTATCAGGCGCATTTCGGGCGGCTGATGACGAGTCGCCCGGGCGAGCCGTTTTCCTCGCCGCGCGAGGATGATGTCGACTACCAGTCGCGGCTCTTAGGCACCGCCAAAGTCGAGCTCATCATCCTGGTACAGACTTCGGCAAGCGTGTTTGTCGACGACTACGACGAGGCGGTTACCCGGCGGATGAGTGCGGCCGCCGGCGCGCCTGCGGTCACTTCGGCGCAGGCGATTGGCCGTGCGGTGCGGGCGCTGGGGGCGCGAAGAGTGGGCTTGGTCTCGCCCTATTCGGAGGTGGTCAACCGGCGTACGGCCGATCTGTTCGCCCGCAAACACGGGCTCGAAACCCTGGCACTCGAAGGTTTTGGGGCTACCGATTCGTACGCGATCGGCAATCTCGGCCCGGAGAATGCGCGCAATGCATTCGCCCGCATCGATCGGCCGGAGATCGAGGTGTTTGTCGTGCCCGGCGGCAATTTTCCG
>JAFAHP010000226.1 GCA_019237175.1 Alphaproteobacteria bacterium | reverse complement strand
GGCCGGCGCTCCCCCGAGATAATTGAACCAGACGCGGGTCGCGCGCGCGATCGATTCCGCGTCCCATAATGGCGCATCACGCCATCTGTCGATCTCGGCCATCATGCGGCCTACCCCCTCATCGAACGGGATGAGCGGCGCCCAACCGAGGTCGCGCTTGACCTTGCTGATGTCCGCCCAGGTGACGTCGGGTTCGCCGGGCCGCTTTGGGATGTAGGTGACCGGGCCGCCGATCAACCCGACCAGCCGGTTGATTGATTGCGGACTGCCTGCCCCGAGGTTCCAGATCTCGCCCGCGAGCGGTGTGGTAGCGGCGCGCAGAAACGCGTGGGCGACATCGCTCGCGTAAAGAAAATCGCGCCGCTGACTGCCGTCGCCGACCACTGTAAACGGCTTGCCTGACAGCTTCTGCTTCAGAAAAACGCCGAACACGGCTCCGTAAGCGCCGGTTGTGCGCACCCGCGTACCATAGGCATTAAAGATCCGGATCGAATTGACCGGAAGGCGGTAGACCCGGTACCAATGCAGCGCCGCCTGTTCCCCCATATATTTCGACAGCGCATAGGGATATTGGGGTGCTACCGGATGATCCTCGCCGGTCGGGGTCGCAGCGAGCCCGTAACAGGACGAGGAAGCCGCGTAGACGAATTTGCCCACCCCCGCGGCGCGCGCCGCCTCGAGGACCCTGACCGTACCCTGCACGTTAGTCGCCATATACGCGGTCGGCCGCTCGATCGACGGCACGATGTCTCCGATCCCGGCGAAATGAAAAACGAAGGCCGCATCGGCGAAAACCGCCGCATCCGGTTCCAGATCACAGATGTCGCAACGCACCAAGGCGAGATCTGGGTTGTCCCTGTGGTGCGCTAAATTGCTCTCGCGGCCGCCGACGAGATTGTCGATTACGCGCACCCGGCAGCCGCGCTCGAGCAGCAGATCGACCATATGACTGCCAATGAACCCGGCGCCGCCGGTGACGACCGCTATCTTGCGCGCCAAACTCACGCGGCACCAATCCGCTTCATGGTGCGAACGTTGTAGTACCAGTCGTTGTCAAAGCTGTCGTCGAGCAGGTGATTGTGGAAAGCCCGCGTCAAGTCGCGCACCGCGTCCTCGATTGCCCGCTTGGGTCGATAGCCCAGTACCCGATAGATCTTCTCGGAGCTGACGTGATACGAGCGGCTGTCGTCCGATGGCGTGGTGACGATCTCGACGGCACCCCGCTCCGGCATCTCTTCGGCAACCACCCGTTTTACGATAAGCGCCAGATCGGCGATCGAATGGTTTTCGAAACCGATGTTGAAGACCTGCCCATGGATTTTTTCGTGCGGCGCGGTCAACATCAACTGGTAGGCGTCGACCATATCCTCTATGTGCAGGTTGGGCCGCATCTGAAGCCCGCCAAACACCGTGATCACCCCCTTATTGACCGCGTGGTTGGTCAGGATGTTGACCGACAGGTCGAGCCGGGTGCGCGGGCTGTAGCCGCACACCGTTGCCGGGCGCATCACGACACAAGTGAAATCTTCCGATTTGTGTTTCCACAAGAGCGGTTCACACAAACCCTTGAACCTGTTGTACAGGGTCAACGGCACCAGAGGATGGTCTTCGGTGACTTCGGGTGAGTTACTGACGCCATAGACCGAGCTTGACGAGCAGTAGACAAAGCGCCTCACCCCCGCGCGTTTGGCGGCGACGACCATCGGCTCGAAGCAATCGTAATTGATGGTTTTCGACAGACGCTCATCAAGCTCAAAGCTGGCGTCGTTGGAGATGCAGGCGAGATGCAGGACCGCGTCCTGCCCTGCAAATTCCGCTGCCAACCGCTCGGTGTCGCGAATGTCGCCCTTGACGACCCGCAATTTGGGGTCGTTGGGCAGGCGACACCCAAAAAACAGCGCGTCGTAGACGGTGACCTGATACCCCGCGTCGAGCAGCCGCGGCGTCAGCACATGACCGACATAACCGGCACCGCCTGTGATCAAGACTTTTCTCATACCGTCAGGTATCTCTGCGTTATCGAGGCTAAAAGCGCGAGGGTTGCGGCGATGACCGGCATTACGACCCAGCCATTTCCAGCCCTTCTTTTTTCGTCACCCCCGCGGAGGCGGGGGCCCAGGGCCGCGGATGTCGTGTTTGGCCGCCCTGGGTGCCCGCTTTCGCGGGCATGACGAGAATAAGGGAGAATTGCAGGTACCGGGATTGCACCATCACCGTAGGGAGCGAGGGTCGCCGGCAATCGAATAGCCGGCCGCCTGGGCGTCACGATAAAAACCCTCGACGGTTTCGAGCGAATACTGGTTGAGATCCTTGCCGACGAGCCCGAGCTTGGCCAAGACGTCGTGCGTCA
>JAFAHP010000514.1 GCA_019237175.1 Alphaproteobacteria bacterium | reverse complement strand
TCGGCGTTGCCACCAACGCGATATTGAGCTGGTCGATGATCTTTGGGCATCTGGGCGCGCCCGCCCTTGGGGTCGAGGGATCGGGTTATTCGAGTGCTATCAATCAGTGGTTAATGTTGGCCGGTCTTGCGCTCAGCACTCGCGCGCTGCCCGATTTCGCGGGTTTGCGGCTGCTGCGCGAAACCCTCACCGCAAGAGCGAGCGAGATGGCCGCCATTTTGCGCTTGGGCGTGCCGATCGGTGCCATCAGGGGGATCGAGGCCGGGGTGTTTCTGGCGACGGGTGTGTTGATGGGACTGTTGGGCGCGGCGGCCCTTGGCGCCCATCAGCTCGTCATCAATTGTGCGAGCATCAGCTTTATGGTGCCGCTTGGGCTCAGCCAGGCGGCGACAGTGCGCGTCGCCTACGAGGTCGGCGCCGGTCGGGCGCCGGCCGCGCGACGGGCCGGACTCGTAGCACTGGCACTCGGGATCGGGTTTATGGCGGTTGCGGCGCTCGTCCTATGGAAGATGCCCGAGACCATTATCGGCGCCTATGTCAACATTACCGACCCGGCAAATCGCGAGCTGGTGCGCATTGCCCGCCAACTGATTGCAATCGCCGCGATATTTCAGGTTTTTGACGGCATGCAGACGATCGCTATCGGGGCGCTGCGCGGCTACAAGGACACCGTGATCCCGTTGCTGCTCGCTACTTTCGGCTATTGGGGTGTGGGGTTTCTCGGCGGCTGGTTGCTGGCTTTCCCGCTCGGCTATGGCGCCGCCGGCCTATGGTGGGGTCTGGCGCTCGGGCTGGCGGCTGTTGCCGTGATGCTGACGATGCGCTTGCACCTGCTGGCGATGCCGCCCCGCCATATCGCCGGGCCCGCCGTCGCCCGATAGCATCGCCCAAAAACCCCGCTCGAGGGGTCAGGCGACTGCGCCAGCAGCGGGCGCAAAGCGGTTTCTCGCGAAAATATCGTGCGGCCGCACCCGCTGCCGCTTTGTCTTGCCGATAACGCTATCGCGGCGCATCGTATCGCGGCCCTTAAAAATGCCCGTTGGCGACAGGGTGGTCATTATGCGCGACGATGTGCTTTGCGAGTTTCCGGGGGGATACGAGGGTGCGCCCGTTCTTGAGCGCCTCGGTCAAGTGCTCGACCCGGAACTCGACGAATCGATCCTCGATTTGGGCTTTGTGCGAAGGGTGACGCTGCAATCCGGCCATGCCGAGGTAGCGCTGCAGTTGCCAACAAGCTGGTGCGCGGTGAATTTTGCCTACTTGATGGCCGAAGAGGTGCGCCAGGCGCTGCTGACTTTGGAAAGCATCGGCAGGGTGACGGTCCGTCTCGGTAATCACTGCGCTGCGGCCGAGATCGAGGCGGCGGTGAACGCGGGGCGGCCCTTTGCCGAGGCTTTTCCCGGCGAGGGTGGCGGCAGCCTCACCGCCCTTCGTCTGACGTTCTTGCGCAAAGGGTTCTTCATTCGCCAGGAGCGTTTGCTGCGCGAACTGCGTCAGGCAGGCTGCTCGCCGACGGGAATCTGCGCACTGCGGATCGGTGAGGTCTCGATGCGGGACGGCACGATCGTGATCGAGCGGCCCGACGGCGCGCGACTGGGAAGCGGATCGGGTGCTGTCTTGCAGTTCTACTTGGCGCGCCGCGCGGAGCTCGGGCTCGACTGCAACCCCGCCGCACCGCTGATCGTCCGCCTCGACGGCATGCCGTTTTCCCCGGAGCAACTGCAAGCCCATTACGAGAGCGCCCGTACGATGCGCGTCGCACTCGAGGCCAACGGCGCCTTTTGTCGCGCCCTTATCGCGCGGGCAACCGGCGATGCCGCCGAAAGACCGGCGCCGTAAATCAGGGGAGGGAGACATGTACAATCATAACGGGCACGATCTGTTTGTGATCGATGGCCATATGCATTTCTGGGACGCCAATCCCGAAAATTGGCGCAATCAATACGGCGAGAGCTGGATCAAATGCTTTTACGCCTATCACAGTGCGCTGAGCCCCACCGAGGCGGTGTGGCCATTTGAGAAATTCTGCCGATATGGCGAGGAGGCCCTTGTCGACGACCTGTTCCGCAGCGGCTACGTCGACATGGCCATTCTAAATTCGACGTATCTCTACGAGTTTTACAAGAACGGTTTCAACACACACCGCCAAAATCACGTCATCAAATCCAAATACCCGAACCGATTTTTGCTGTGCGGCTCGTTCGACCCGCGAGAGGAGGAAGCCGGGATCGACGCTTTTCGCCGGGTGATCGGCGAGTACCCGATCTCGGGGCTAAAGCTCTACACCGCCGAATGGCGCAACGGCTCGCGCGGCTGGCGCCTCAACGACCCATGGGCGTCCAAATATCTCGAGCTGGCGCAGCGGCTGGGGATCAAGAACATACACGTCCATAAGGGACCGACAGTATACCCGCTGAGCGCCGATGCGTTCGACGTCCACGACGTCGATTATGCCGCCACAGATTTTCCCGAGCTCAACTTTATCGTTGAGCATGTCGGGCTGCCCCGGCTCGATGATTTCTGCTGGATCGCGGCGCAGGAGTCCAATGTTTACGCCGGGCTGTCGGTCGCAATGGCGTTTGTCCATCTTCGCCCGCGCTATTTTGCCGAGATCATGGCCAATTTGTTGTTCTGGCTCGGCCCGGACAAATTGTGCTTTGGCAGCGATTACGCGATCTGGTCACCCAAATGGTTGATCGACAAGTTCATGGCCTTCGAATTGCCGGAAGATCTAAAACAAGAATACCACGTCGATCTGACCTTTGAGATCAAGCGCAAGATCCTGGGGGAGAATACCGCCCGGCTCTACGGCATC